>NZ_UWOT01000022.1:0-33165 GCF_900604535.1 Romboutsia sp. Marseille-P6047 | reverse complement strand
GAATATTTATGTAAGCTGCAACTTTATTTATTTTATAAAACTTAAAGATCATAATTAAAACTATTACTAATAAAATAATTATTACTATCAATGATGTAAACCTTAAATCAAGTCCAAAAAATAATATACTCCACATAAAGTTTAAAATTAACTGCAACCAATAAAAAAACATAGCATCCTTTACTTTATATAAATCGTACCCTTTTTTCATAACTATATATGATGATATTCCCATTAATGTATATAGTATAGTCCAAACTATGGGAAATATATAACCTGGGGGTGCAAAACCAGGTTTTATAAGTTGAGAATAGTATGTACTTACATCCAAACCTGATAATAAATTAGCGATCACAGAGCTGCAATAGCCTACTAATAGTGGTATTAATATACTTATTAGAAAATTCCTTATTTCTTTTATTGATATAATCAAATTATCCACCTCATTTTATTAACTTATTTATTTTATAAATATGTACAAGGTATAGGCATTATGATTAAATTTATTATTTCATACAATAAAAAAGCCTAGAGATAATCTCTAGGCTTTTAATCTATTGTAAGTTATTTTTAACTAACTCATTTATAAGTTTTCCATCAGCTCTACCTTTTGTTTTAGGTTTAATAGCTGCCATAATTTTTCCCATATCCTTCATAGAAGTTGCTCCTACTTCAGATATAGTAGATTTTACTATTTCGTTTAATTCTTCTTCGCTTAACTGTTGAGGTAGGTACTCTTTTAAAACTTCGATTTCAGCTTCTGTTTCACTTACTAAATCATCTCTATTAGCCTTTTGGAATTCAACTAAAGAATCTCTACGTTGCTTTAATTGCTTTGCAATTAAGTCGATGATTGCATCATCTTCAAGTTCAACCCTATTGTCTACTTCGTATTGCTTAATAGAAGCTCTTATTAAAGTTACTACAGACTTTTTTACTGTATCCTTGTTCTTCATGGAAGACTTCAAATCTTCTTGTAACTTTTCTTTAAGGGACATTCCCTTCACCTCTTTATTCTTTTTTACTATCTCTTAGCGTTTTTTCTTCTTGCAGCTTCAGCTTTTTTCTTACGTCTAACGCTTGGCTTATCATAGTGCTCTCTTTTTCTAACTTCAGACATGATGCCAGACATAGCACATTGGCGTTTAAATCTTCTTAAAGCACTGTCTAATGTTTCATTTTCTCTTACTCTTACTTCTGACATTTCTTTTTCCCTCCCTCCGATAGCGCGAATTATGCTGGGACTGTAACTACGATTATAATCTGCATAATATGCATTACAACCTCACACTTTGTTTATTATAAACTAAAAATATACTTTTATCAAGTATTTTTCGTAAAGAAGAATACATTTTTGATTACATTATTTGTTCTGTGCTTCATATAAAGGTAATTTCTTGCCAGCTAGTACATGATAATGAAGGTGTTTTACTTCTTGTCCACCATCTTCTCCACAGTTATTAATTATTCTAAATCCAGATTTATCAAAACCTTTCTCACTAGCTATTTTATTTATCACATTATGAATATGTGCAACAATCTCCATTTCATTTTCACTTATATCAATTATGCTTTCATAGTGTTTTTTTGGAACAACTAATATGTGATAAGGTGCTACTGGATTTATATCATTAAATGCGATGACTTTTTCATCTTCGTAAACTTTTTGTGATGGTATTTCACCATCTATAATTTTACAAAATATACAACTCATTTTCTTTATAACACCTCCCATCTATACAATAAGTAATAATTCTACATCTTATACTAAAATACCTTCAACATATTCATCTTTTATGTCAGTTAATTTAACTTTTAGTATTTTACCATGTATATCTTCATTACTTTCAACAACTACTCTTATATAGTTAGGAGTTAGTCCTTCGTATTTATTGTCCACTACATTAGTTTCAAATAAAACTTCCATGTCACTTCCTATAAACTTTTCTGCAAACTTATTAAAGTTTGTTTTACTTAAGGCTATAAGCTGATCACTTCTAAATTGTTTTATTTGAGGATCAATTTGATTTTCCATAGTAGATGCTGGAGTACCTTTTCTTGGTGAATACTTAAACACATGCATTTGTGAAAGCTCTATGTCCCTTAAAAAATCATATGTTTTGTTGAACTCATCATTAGTTTCTCCAGGGAAACCTACTATTACATCTGTAGTTATTGCTACATTAGGTATTTTTTCTCTTAATATATTAACTATGGCTTTATACTCTTCTGTAGTATACCTTCTATTCATTCTTTTTAACGTTTCATCACACCCACTTTGTAATGATAAGTGATAGTGAGGGCATACTTTTTTCATTTTAGCAACTTCACTTACAAATTCATCTGTAAATAAAATTGGCTCAACTGAACTTGTCCTTATTCTTTCAATTCCATCTATTTCATTAATTCTTTTTATTACATCTAAAAGTTTTAAATTACTTTCTCTTAAATCTTTACCATAAGAAGCAACATGTATACCTGTTAATACAACCTCTTTATATCCATTTTCAGCTAAAGTCTTTGCTTCATTAACTATACTTTCAATATCTCTACTTCTTACTTTTCCACCTCTTGCATAAGGTATTATACAGTAAGTACAGAATCTATCACATCCATCTTGAATTTTCATGAATGCTCTCGTTCTTCCATTTGATTGGCTTATTTCAATTTCTTCAAAAGCTCTTACCTTCATTATATCATCAACAGTACTAGCTTTTTTCTCGCCTTTAGATTCCTCTAATTTTTTTATTTCTTCTACTATTGTTCTTCTTTCATTAGTTCCCATTACAAGGTTTACTTCTTCTATTTCAAGTATTTCTTCTGGAGAAACTTGTGAGTAACATCCAACTACTGCAATTATTGCATTTGGATTTTTCTTTTTCATTCTTCTTATATATTGACGTGATTTTCTATCACTCATATGAGTTACTGTACATGTATTTATAACATATACATCTGCATATTCTTCACTTCCAACTTGTTCATATCCATCTTTTTTGAACATCTCAAGCATGGCTTCTGTTTCATATTGATTTACTTTACATCCTAGTGTGTAAAAAGCTACTTTTTTCACTTTATTCATCTCCTCCTAAGTCACTTAGTTCATATAAAACTATAGACGATGCAACAACTGATGCTGTCTCTGTTCTTAATATTCTAGGACCTAATGAAACTACATGTGAACCGATTTTTTGAACATTTTCAATTTCATCTTCTGTAATTCCACCTTCTGGTCCTACGAATATTCCTATACTACTTATTTCTGCATTTTTTATAGCCTTTTTTATTGATACTGTCCTTTCATTTTCATAAGGACATATATTCATGTCATTATTTTTCATGTCTTCTAAAGCTTCTTTAAAGCTTAAAACACCTCTTAGCTTTGGTATTATACCTCTTTTACTTTGCTTAGCAGCTTCATAAATAATTCTTTCCCAACGCTCTATTTTTTTATCTTCTTTTTTATCATCAACTTTAGCTACACTTCTTTTAGTTTGAACTAATATTATTTCATCTACACCAACTTCAGTAAGTTTTTGTAATATCATTTCCATTTTAGGTCCTTTAGGAAGCCCTTGATATAGTCTTACTCTTACATCAGCTTCTCTTTTTATCTCAACCTTATTAAGTATATTTAGCTCCACCAAATCCTTGCTTATATCTGTAATTTCACAAATATACTCCGTGTTATCCTTATCGCATACTTCTATTTTTTCTCCGATTTTACATCTTAACACCTTTGAAATATGTTTTACATCTTCACCTTCGATAATACAAGTATTTTCTTCTAAATTAATATTTTTCTTTTCTATAAAAAATCTATCCATAAACTACACCTACTTAAGTTTAGCAACTATTGCATTCCATTCGCCTAATGTTTTTACTTCAACTATTTCAAATCCATTTTCTATTAAACTTTCCTTAACTTCATCTACTTTAGCATGTATTATACCTGATGATATAAATACTGCATCCTCTTTCATACAACTATGAACATCTTTTGCTAATATTTTTATTATATCAGCTATTATATTAGCTACAACTACATCAGCCTTATCATCTACCACATCTATTAAGTTTCCATGAAGAACCTTAACAGAATTCTCTACATTATTATGAGCAACATTTTCTGCTGCTACCTTTACAGCTACTTCATCTAAATCAACAGCTATTACATCTTTAGCCCCAAGTTTTGCAGCAGCTATAGCAAGTATTCCACTTCCGCATCCTATATCAAATACTTTAGAATCTTCTCTTACGTACTTTTCTAGTTCTCTCATACACATTGTAGTAGTTTCATGAGTTCCTGTTCCAAATGCCATACCTGGATCTAATTCTATTACTAAATCTCCCTCTTGGACTTCATAGTTTTCCCAAGTTGGTTTTACAACTAATTTTTCTCCTATTTTAGTAGGCTTGTAGTATTTTTTCCACTCATTAGCCCAATCTTCTTCATTAACTTGTCCTAAAGATACACTTCCTTCACCTATATCTATACCAAATCCAGTTAAAGATGAAACTTTTTGTTTTATAGTTTCCACTAATTCCATAACATTTCTTTCTTCTGATATGTATGTTTTTATTAATACACCTTCGCTGTTTCTCTTATTAAAAACTTCTTCCTCAACATAGTCCCAATCTAGTTCATTTTTCTTTTGGAAGAAGAAATCCTTAGGGTCTTCTATCATAACTCCACCCGTTCTTAAGTCATCTAATATGTTAGTTATAGCTTCAACAGCTTCCGTAGTAGTTTTTATAGTCACTTCAATCCATTTCATATTTATGTCCATCCTTTACTATTAAATTTCCTATTTTTCCGTAAATTTTATTATATCATATTTATTATTATCTTTTATAACATTCTTTTATACAATTTTAAATTATTATTTAAATTATATAGAAATCATGAATGAGTAATATTTTATACTTCTACTATTTTAATAAAAAAACTGTATTAGTTAGGTATTTTAACTATAATAGTTCAAAGTAAACAATTATCTAAACTCTGAACTATTATAATTAAATTTTATCCTAATTAATACAGCTTTTATTTTTTCTTAAACATATCTTCTATTTTTTGTCCGAATGTCCTCTTTTTTTCATGAACCTCATCACCAGACTCTTTAGCAAGTTCTCTTAAAAGTTCTTTTTGCTTATCTGTTAAGTGCTTTGGAGTTTCAACCACTACTTTAACATATTGGTCACCTCTAGAGCTTCCTCTAAGTTTTTGTATACCTTTTTCTCTTAGTCTAAACACTGTTCCAGTTTGAGTTCCAGCCGGTACATTATATGATACCTTTCCATCTAATGTAGGCACTTCTATTTCTCCACCTAAAGCAACTTGTGAAAATGATACTGGCATTTCTAAGTATACATCATATCCTTCTCTTGTAAATAATGAATGTTTCTTAATATTTACAACTATATAAAGGTCTCCTCTTGGACCACCTTTCGATCCAATTTCACCTTGACCAGAAAGCTTAATCATTTGACCATCATCTATACCAGCAGGTATATCTACTTCGATAGTTTTAACTTTTCTAGTACTTCCTGTTCCATGACATTTATTACATGGTGATTCTATAATTTCTCCCTCTCCATGGCATTCGCTACATGTTCTAGAGCTTGCTATGTTACCAAAAGGAGTTCTTTGAACAGTTCTAACTTCTCCACTACCATTACATGTTGGACAAGTTTTCTTAGATGTACCTGGTTTTGCACCAGATCCATGACATTCATTACACTCTTCACTTCTATTTATCTTTATTGAAACTTTCTTACCAAAAGCAGCTTCTTCAAAATCTATAGTTACATTTTGTCTTATATCAGCTCCACGTTCAGGACCTCTTCTTCTTTGACGGCTTGAGCCACCAAATCCACCTCCGAACATATCTCCAAATATATCTCCGAATATGTCTTCGAATCCTCCAGCTCCCCCTGAGAAGCCTCCAAATCCTTGACCACCAAATCCGCCTTGTCCATTTACACCTTCATGGCCAAATTGATCGTAAGTTCTTCTTTTATTTTCATCTGATAATACTTCATAAGCTTCATTTATTTCTTTAAACTTTTCTTCTGCCTCTTTATTATCAGGGTTTCTATCTGGATGATATTGCATTGCTAGTTTTCTATAAGCTTTTTTTATCTCTTTCTCATCAGCACTCTTACCTACACCCAGTACCTCATAGTAGTCTCTTTTAGTACTCAAGTTTGTCACCACCTTTATCTTACAAAATAATAGCTTGTAGAATATTAAAACTACAAGCTATTATTCTTTATATTTAACAGATTTAACATTCTATTTTATTATATAAAATTACTCTGTTTTTGTAACCTATTTTTCGTCATTTACTTCTGTAAAGTCAGCATCTACAACATTATCATCTTGTGGCCCTTCTTGAGAAGCTCCTTGTGCTTGTTGTTCTTGAGCTGCAGCTTGATACATTTGTTCAGATATTTTTTGGAATCTGTTCATTACTTCATCCATAGCTTTTCTTATTTCTTCAGCTGTAGCATCTTCTCTATCTTTTACAGCTTTTAAATCAGCTATTGCAGCTTCAACATTAGCTTTGTCATCTGCATTTATTTTATCAGCAACTTCATTTAAAGTCTTTTCTGTTTGATATATAGTAGATTCAGCTTGATTTAATGCTTCTATTTTATCTTTCTTTTGCTTATCAGCTTCAGCGTTCATTTCAGCTTCTTTTACTTTTCTTTCTATTTCTTCTTCACTTAAATTAGTTCCTGAAGTTATAGTTACTTTTTGTTCTTTTCCAGTTCCTAAGTCTTTAGCAGTAACATGAACTATACCATTAGCATCTATATCAAAAGTAACTTCTATTTGAGGTATTCCTCTTTGTGCTGGTGGTATATCAGTTAATTGGAATCTACCTAAAGTAGTATTGTCGTAAGCCATACTTCTTTCACCTTGAAGAACATGTATATCAACAGCAGTTTGGTTATCTTGAGCAGTTGAGAATACTTGAGACTTCTTAGTTGGTATAGTTGTATTTCTTTCTATTATTTTAGTAAATACATTACCTAAAGTTTCTATACCTAATGATAATGGAGTTACGTCTAATAATAATAAGTCGTTAACTTCACCAGTTAAAACACCAGCTTGTATAGCAGCACCTGCAGCAACACACTCATCTGGGTTTATACCTTTATGAGGATCTTTTCCTATAAACTTCTTAACAGCTTCTTGAACAGCTGGTATTCTTGTAGATCCACCTACTAATAATACATCATCTATATCAGATGTAGATAATCCTGCATCTTGTAATGCTCTTTTTGTTGGTTCCATAGTTTTTTCAACTAAATGAGAAGTTAATTCATCAAATTTAGCTCTACTTAAATCTATATTTAAATGCTTTGGACCTTCTGCAGTAGCTGTTATAAATGGTAAGTTTATGTTTGAGCTCATTGTTGAAGATAATTCTTTTTTAGCTTTTTCAGCAGCTTCTTTTAATCTTTGAAGAGCCATTTTATCATTTCTTAAATCTACACCTTCAGCTTTTTTGAATTCATCAGCTAAATAATCTATTATAACTTGGTCAAAGTCATCTCCACCTAATCTATTATTACCAGCAGTAGCTAAAACTTCGAAAGTACCATCACCTATTTCAAGTATAGATACGTCAAAAGTACCTCCACCTAAGTCAAATACTAATATTTTCTTTTCTTGATCTAATTTATCCATACCATATGCTAAAGCTGCAGCAGTTGGTTCATTTATTATTCTCTTAACATCAAGACCTGCTATTCTACCAGCATCTTTAGTTGCTTGTCTTTGAGCATCTGTAAAGTAAGCTGGTACTGTTATAACAGCTTCAGTTACAGGTTGACCTAAATAACTTTCAGCATCAGCTTTTAATTTTTGTAATATTATAGCTGATATTTCTTGTGGAGTATATCCTTTACCATCTATGTTAACTTTGTAATCTGTTCCCATATGAGTTTTTATTGATATTACAGTTTTATCTGCATTTGTAACCGCTTGTCTTTTAGCAGGTTCTCCTACTATTCTTTCTCCATCTTTAGTGAAAGCTACTACTGATGGAGTAGTTCTCATACCTTCTGTATTTGCTATTATTTGTGGTTCTCCACCTTCAAGTACTGCAACACAAGAGTTAGTTGTTCCTAAATCTATTCCTATTACTTTTCCCATAATTTATATCCTCCTTAAGTGATTTATTATAATTTAAATTTTTATAAATTTACTTACATTTTACTTAGCAAGAAACTTTAACCATTGTAGGTCTTATTACTTTAGTTCCTAACTTATAACCTTTTTGAAGTACCATTATTACTTTGTTAGCATCTATGCCATCTACACTTTCTTGCATAACTGCTAAATGTAGATTTGGATCAAAGTCAGCATTTTCTGCTTCTATTTCCTCCACACCAAATTTAGCTAATGTATCCTTAAGTTGCTTATGAACTAAGTTTATACCTTCAAATAAATTATCTTCTTTATTATCACAAGCTTCAACAGCTCTTTCCATACTATCTATAACTGGTATAAGTTCAGTTATTATTTTTTCATTAGCGAATAAACCAATTGTTTCTTTCTCTTGATTTGTTCTTCTTATATAATTTGAGTATTCTGCTTGCAACCTTTGATATTTTTCTTTTTCTTTAGTTAATTCTTCTTTCATTTTTTCTTCATCTAACCTCGTATTTATGTCTATTACATTATCATCTTGGCTAGACTCAGTTGATTCTTCAGCACTAACGTCTTGTGTATTAACCTCTTGATTTTCCACTTCTTCGTTTACTAAAGTATCTTTTTCATCTTGTTGAATATTTTTTTCCAAGATACTGCACCCCTCAATTTTTATTTTTTATTATTAATCAGTAAGTTGATATAACTTATTATAGAGTAAATCCTAGAATAATCCATTCTAGTAGGCCCTATAAAGCTTATTCTTCCTACTGAGTTTTCATCAACTTTGTATGTGGTTGTGACAACACTATATTCTTGAGCTTCTGCAACTTCATTATCACTACCAATAATTATATTTGTATTATCTTTTAATATACCTTTAGATTTTGTCATCTTAGTTATATTATCTTTTTCCTCTAGCATATTGAAAAAAGATCTTGCCTTTAATACATCATTAAACTCTGGATAGCTTAATATATTTGTAGCTCCACTTAAAGTCATATAAAGCTCTTCACTTGATAAATTTGAATTCAACGCATTTATAAGTTGATCAATTAAATTAGAGTACTCTCCAATTTCATGTTTTATAAACGCTACAAATCTATCGTCTAAATGAGTTATTGTTTTTCCACCTAGCTTTTTAGTTAAATTATCAGAAATTATATTCAATTTTGTTTGTTCTAAATAAACTTTAGTGGATATAGTTTCTTTCTTTATATCACCTTTGTCTGTTACTACAATTAATAAAATATTATTTTCATTCATACTAACTAATTGTATATGTTTAATAGTGCTATAATTAACTAAGTTTTTTGCAAATCCTATAGTTGTATAGTTTGTAAGCTCAGATAATAACTTTGAAGTTTCATGAATAAGATCTTGTATGTGATTTATATTATCACGAACACATTTTTCAATCATCTTTTTATCTGTGTCACTTAATTCACTAGTTGCCATAAGTGTATCTACATATAATTTATAACCTTTTTCCGTTGGTACTCTACCAGCAGATGTATGAGGTTGGATTAAATATCCTAATTCTTCTAGATCTGCCATTTCATTTCTTATCGTAGCTGCACTTACACCTAAGTTATACTTTTTAGATATAGTTCTTGATCCTACAGCTTCGGCAGTATCTATGTAGTCTTTTATTATTGCTTTAAGGATATTTAACTTTCTTTCATTTAATTCCATCCTTGCACCTCCCTGCTGTTAGCACTCACTAAATCCGAGTGCTAAAAAGATTATATTTAATTTATATCACTATAAAGTTATTTTGTCAACACTTTTACTATTAATTCATAAATTCAATAAATATACTATTAGATATTTCTCGTCCTCTTTGAGTTAATTTCATACTTTCCTCAGTTATAGATATTAATCCTTTTTCACTTAAATCTCTTAATTGACTTTTATAAACTTCTAGAAAATCAATATTAAATTTATTTTTAAAATCATTAAATTTTATTCCGTCATTCATTCTAAGACCCATAAATATTTTCTCTTCTATACTATCTTGTTTACTAAGTATCTCTTTACTTTCTATAGGTTTTTCATTTTTTTCAATCATTTTATGATATTCATTTAAATCACATACGTTTCCATATCTAATATTTTTAATATATCCAGAAGCACCTGGTCCTAATCCTATATAATGTTCACACTTCCAGTAAAGTATATTATGCTCACATTCAAATCCTTCTTTAGCATAATTTGATATTTCGTACTGTTTATATCCTTTTGAATTTAGATAATTTATTGTATATTCATACATATCAATATCAGTATCTTCATCCATAAGTTTAAATTCTTTTCTTTGATGCATGTTGTATAGTTCTGTACCTTCTTCTAATATTAAAGAATATGCAGATATATGAGTCGGATTTAAATGCGTTATCTTTTCTAAACTTTCTTTCCACTCCTCAAATGTCTGATTAGGAAGACAATACATTAAGTCTACATTTATATTTTTAAATCCCTCTTTTAAAGCTTCTTTATAATTTTTCTCAAACTCGTCATAACTATGTATCCTTCCAATATATTTTAAATGATTATTTTGAGTCGCTTGTAAGCCTATACTAAGCCTATTTATCCCACACTCTCTCATTGCTCTAAGTTTATCTACAGTTAACGTTCCAGGATTACACTCTATAGTTATCTCTGCATTATCACTTACCTTAAAATTTTCTTTTATAGATTTAAATATATATTTAATTTCACCTCCATTTAGTATACTTGGAGTTCCTCCGCCTAAAAATATACTTGTTATTTCTTCGCTTACTTCATTTTTATATAATTCCATTTCTTTCCTTAAATCTTCTAAATATGTACTTTTTAGATTCTTATCTAATTTAAATGAGTTAAAATCACAATAGTTACATTTTTTTACACAAAATGGAATATGTATGTACAATCCAAACATTCAAATACCTACCTTAATATCTATTTTTGTAATTTATATTTTACTCTAAGTCATCTTATTTTTACCATATTATAGTTATATAAATTTCTATATAATAAAAAAAGATTAAAATATAAGCCTAAAAACACTTTATATAGAACTTATATTTTAATCTATTTTATTTTACCCATTTTTTTCAATTTAAATATTATTTTCTATTAAAATTTTAATGTTCATTTTTTTTAGACATATAACTATATACTGGAATACCTATTAAAGTTATAATTATTCCTCCTAATGCTATAATCGTAGCAGTAATTAATTGATTAACTATAACGAATAACCCTCCAACTATAGCTATTATTGGTATTAGAGGATATAAAGGAACCTTATATGGTCTATCTAATTCTGGATTATCTTTTCTTAACTTTATAACACCTATAAAAGTAAGTACATAAAATACCCATACTATAAATACAGTTAAATCTGTTAATAAGTTAAACTGTCCAGATAAAGCATATATACAAGCTAATATAGCAACTAGCCAAGTTGAGTTTGTAGGAGAGCCTCCTTTATTTACTTTTGATAATGCTTTACTACCTGGAATTATATTTTGTCTAGCTAAAGTATATGGTATTCTAGGTCCTGTAAGAAGATAACCATTTAGTGTTCCAAATACAGATATTAATATACCTATTGTTATTATCTTTCCTCCAATATCACCAAATAATCTTGTAGCTACCAATGTTGCTGGTGATGTAACTAATGCTAATTCTGATGCATCTGCAACTCTCAAATAGGCTAAATTTATAATTATATATACCGCCATAACCGCAGATAAACCTCCAACTATTGCAGTCGGTAAGTCCTTACCTGGATTTTTCATTTCACCCGCTATAGCCCCTACATTTATCCATCCATCATATGCAAATAAAGTTGCAATAAGTACTTGTCCCATTGCAGTACTTGCATTTACTCCAGGCCCAACTAATGGTGAAAATACACTATTACCTCCATTACCTTTTATAAATCCAAATATTATTATTAATATTAATGGCAATAATTTACCTATTGTTGCTATATTTTGTATAGCACCACCAAAAGAAGATCCTATATTATTTAGAAGAGCTAATAGTATTATTATACCCAAAGCAATAGGAAGAACTATAGACATATTCGTTGCTGAATATCCAAATAACTCTGCACATTGTTGAGCAAATATTACAGCTATAGCTGCTATTGTACCAGGAAAAAATAATACAGTTTGCATCCATCCTGTTAAAAAGCCCCACTTTTTTCCATATATTTCTTCTATATATACCATCATGCCTCCAGTTCTAGGAATAGCTGCTGATACTTCCGCTGCCGTAAGACCAGCCATAATAGTTATAATACCACCTACTATCCAAGCTATTATACCAAGACCTGGAGCACCATTTGTTGTAGTATATATTGCTTGAGGTTTAAAAAACACACCAGAACCTATTACTAGCCCTATTACGGTAGATAATGCGGTTCCCAATCCTAAGGTCTTCTTTAATCCATTACTCATAAGCTGCCTCCTTACCAAATATAATAAAAAATATATTTTTTTACATATTTAGTATTACCAGCTTCTCTTTAATTATTAAATTTAATATATTGGTTACATATCTTAATATCTTATTAAATAAAAAAACAGACACATATTTTTATGTATCTGTTTTTTTATTTTATTTAAATTTAATATTAATCATCTAATTTCAGTACAGACATAAATGCTTTTTGTGGAACTTCTACAGATCCTATTTGTCTCATACGTTTCTTACCTTCTTTTTGTTTTTCAAGAAGCTTTTTCTTACGAGAAATATCTCCTCCATAACACTTAGCAAGAACGTCTTTTCTAAGTGCACTTATAGTCTCTCTTGCAACAACTTTATTTCCAACCGCTGCTTGTATTGGAACAGCAAATTGATGTCTTGGTATTTCATTCTTTAACTTCTCACACATAGCCTTACCTCTTGGATAAGCTCTACTTTCATGAACTATAAAACTTAAAGCATCTACTTGCTCTTTATTTATTAATATATCAAGTTTTACAAGATCTGAAGGAACATATCCTTTTATCTCATAATCTAGAGAGCCATATCCTCTTGTTCTTGATTTTAATGCATCAAAGAAATCATATATAACTTCATTTAACGGAAGATCATAGTGAAGCATAACTCTTTTTTCATCTATATATTCCATATTTAACATTGTTCCACGTCTTTCTTGACATAGCTCCATAACTACACCTACATAATCCTTAGGAACAATGATATCACCTTTTGCAATTGGCTCTTCTATCATTTTTATCTCAGATACTTCTGGTAAGTTTGCTGGATTTTGAACCATTACTATTTCTCCATCAGTCTTAGTAACTCTATATATAACAGAAGGAGCAGTTGTAACTAAGTTCAGATCAAACTCTCTTTCTAATCTTTCTTGTATTATTTCTAAATGTAAAAGACCTAAGAATCCACATCTAAAACCAAATCCTAATGCAGCCGATGTTTCTGACTCAAACTCAAGAGCAGCATCATTAACTTGCATCTTTTCTAATGCATCCCTCACATTTTCATACTTTTCACCTTCACCTGGATATATACCACAATAAACCATTGGAGTAGCTTTCTTATAACCTGGTAATGAATTTTCAGTAGGATTATTTGCATCAGTAATTGTGTCTCCCACATGACAGCTTCTTATATCCTTTATGCTGGCAGCTATATAACCAACATCACCTGCAGCTAATTCATCAAGTTCTCTTTGTCCAGGAGCCATAACACCAACTTCAGTTACCTCGAAAGTTTTATTAGTGTTCATCATCTTAATAGTCATACCTTTTTTAACAGTACCTTCATAAACTCTAACATAAGCTATAACACCTTTATATGCATCATAGTATGAGTCAAATATCAAAGCTTTTAATGGCGCTTCTTTATCTCCTTGAGGAGCTGGTATATTTTTTACTATAGCTTCTAAAACATCTTCTATGTTTAATCCACTTTTTGCAGATATAAGTGGAGCTTCACTAGCATCAAGACCTATTATATCTTCTATCTCTGCCTTTATTTCATCTGGTCTAGCACTTGGTAAATCTATCTTATTTATAACTGGTAATATTTCTAAATCTTGATCTAATGCTAAATAAACATTAGCTAAAGTTTGAGCTTCTACACCTTGTGCTGCATCCACTACTAATAATGCACCTTCACAAGCTGCTAAACTTCTAGATACCTCATAGTTAAAGTCTACGTGACCTGGAGTATCTATAAGATTTAAGAAGTATTCATTTCCATCCTTAGCTTTATAAACTAATCTTATATTTTGTAACTTTATAGTGATTCCTCTTTCTCTTTCAAGATCCATATTATCTAATAACTGATCTTTCATTTCTCTATCACTAACAAGACCTGTTTTCTGTATTAATCTATCAGCTAAGGTAGACTTCCCGTGATCTATATGCGCTATTATACTAAAATTTCTAGTTCTACTTTGTTTATTGTCCACCTTTATTCCTCCTTATTATTAATATCATAGCTTTTATTTTATAATATATCCGCATTTATGTAAATAAAAGAAATAAAATAAGACTTAAGTATCAACTTAAGTCCTATTTTATTTCTTTTATTTACAAATTTTAAAAGTAATATCATTTAAAGCTACTAATTTGATTTTTTATATATATACCTAAACTTTCTAATATCTCTGTACTAGCATCTATAAATGTAGAATTACCTAACATAGTATTAGCATTATCATATACTATAACTAAACATATACTAGTTAAAACTGTCATTGTTGCGATAAATACTAACTTTAGTATAAATCTTTTTCTTTGCTTTTTATATCTTCTCTCTATATTTTTTTCTAAACGACTCATTATAAGCTCCTAAATTTAAAACTTATTTAAAATAGGAATCTAATACATCTGCTATATATTTAACGCTAGCACTCGCTTCTTCTATACTAGTTGCATTACTTCCAACTTCAATTAAGATGCCTTTATCAGCTACATATTGATTAAATCTACCATATGGTTTCTCTACTACTGCTTTAGCTATACCTGGATACTTTTCATTTGCTAAATTAGTAAGATCTGTTGCTGTTTTCATTACTTCATCTATGTTTTCATTTTTCATACCTACTACAAAACAAAACTGAGCTACTTTTTCTCCATTTATAGTAGTTGTGTAATTTTTATTAGACTCTTCATTTACCTCAGCAGATGCATCTCTATGTAGATCTATAGCTATATCCACAGTATTATATTGTGAAAGTAATGTTTTTATTGTACTTAAGCTACTTGAGTACGAGTTGTTGTATGATGGATAGTCATGGTATTTTGTTGTATGAACTACACCCCACCCCTTATTACTCAATTCAGTAGTTAACAAACTACCTACTTGCATTACAGAATTCTCTATATCTTGTGAATGATAATTTCCATCAGGTGAGTTTGAGTAAGTTTCAGCACTATGAGTATGGTATATTAATATTCTAGGGTTTGAACTTGTAACTCTTATATTATCTTTATATTGAGTCGAAAGAGCTATTGCGCTCTCTTTTTTAGTTTCTTCACTACCAGCATTTAGAGTTGGTATATTTTCTTCACCTATGTGAACTTTTATATAATCTTCGCTTTCTTCACTTTCTTCTTCATTTTTAATTGCTGAGTCTTTTTCTTGATTTGTATCAGTTTCTGGATAAGAAGAATCTATTAAATATCTAAAAAAATCATCTTTATCCATAGCGAATGTAGTTGTTGGTAAGATACAAATTAACACACAGGCCAATAATTTTGCCTTAATGCGTTTTTTTTCCATTATTATTCCTCCTTATTTACTTATCCTTCCTGGGTGTAATGATCTATTTAAACCTTCACTTATTATTATTGATAAGTTTTCTATAGTTTCATCGATATCTTTAGGTGTTACAATTAAGTTTTTATCATATGGTTCTAATGAATCTTTTATTAATTGATATTTTTCTTCTTCTTTTAATTTCTTTAACATATTATAAAATCCTTCTGACTCTCTAGATTCATTCATTAGATTATCAATAGCCATATCTAAAACATCATTCGTTAATGTAGCTGCATCTACTACAGTTGGTACCCCTATAGCTATAACATCTACTCCTAAATACTCCTTATTTAGAGCTTTCCTCTTATTTCCCACTCCTCCTCCTGGAGATATACCTGCTGTTGATATTTGTATAGTAGCATTTACTCTCTCCATTTTTCTTGAAGCTAATGCATCTATTGCCACTACTCTATCTGGTTTAATTGTATCTACAATTGCTTTTACAGTTTCACTCGTCTCTATTCCTGTGATTCCCATAACTCCTGGACTAAGTGCAGCAACTTCAGTAAAGTCATCATCATAATCTTTATTGTAATTTTTAAATATATGCCTAGTAACTAAAGTTTTAGATACACTTTTAGGTCCCAATGCATCAGAAGTTATATTCCAATTTCCCAAACCAATTATTAAAGTTTTTTTAGTTTTGTCGTCTCCAAATATACCTATTAATTCATCTTTCAAGTAATTTATAATTTCTTCTCTTGAATCATCATCATCATATTTCATTAAATTACTTTCTAAAGTTATATAAGTTCCTATACCTTTATTCATTATCATAGAACCTTGTTCATCTATAACGTCAACCTTAGTGACTGTACAATTCTCTAATTCCTTAGTTTCAACATTTACTCCAGGGAGCTCATTTGTTTCTTGTTCTTGTGCGTATACTTCTTTTGCTTCTAATGCTAAGTCCGTTCTTATTTTAAACATGTTAACCTCCAGTATTTATTGAATGATATTTATAAGTGTTAACAAATTTTAGTATTTTATAACAAAAATTATATTTTTGTAAAAGTGAGTATAATTAAATTATATGTTGTAAATTATTTTTATATAGGTTATAATCTTAAAAGTCAAAAGCAACAAGATATTATAAAAATAAGATTATGAATAAATTATCCTTGATTTTTAGATTTATTTCTGTTAAAATCTAATATGTTGACGACGAATATAATAAAAAATGTATGAGGGGGTGAACTCACATGGCAAACATAAAATCAGCTAAGAAAAGAATAAAAGTTATCGAGAAGAAAACTGCTTTAAACAGAGCTAGAAAATCTCAATTAAAAACTGCTATAAGAAGATTCGAAGAAGCTGTAATGGCAGGAAATAAAGAAGAAGCTACTCAAAGATTCCAATATGCTCAAAAGAGAATATCTCAAGTTGCATCTAAAGGAACTATACACAAGAACGCTGCTGCTAGAAAAATAGCTAAGTTAGCTCAAAAGTTAAACGGAATGAACGCTTAATTCTCTGTTTATAACTTTATAGATTTAACCCTTGATAAATATCAGGGGTTTTTTATTCGATTTAATTCAATTCGCTTAATAAAATTCTTTTTACTAAAAAACCTTAAAGTAATATTACTTTAAGGTTTTTTTATTATATATATTAGCTTATTTTTCTTTGACAATACTTACTTATAAGTATCTCAATAGCTAATGTATCTTTAATCAGTCCATTTTTTATTTTATAATCACTTTCTAGTATATAATTTAACATATCTATTATCATATCGTCAGAGAAGTTTAAAGCTTGCTTTAGTGCTTTTCCGACTACAAATTGATGTAACTTTAACTTTTCAGATATAACTTTACTTGTATATCCTTCTGTTTGAAGCTGCCTAACTTGCATAACCACCCTAAACTGTTTAGCAATCATAGCAAATATACCAAGTACAGATTCACCTTCTTGTATCATATCATTCAATATTCTTATAGATTGTGTAGAATTCTTTTCACCTATATAATCAATTAATTTAAAAATATCATTTTCTACTTTCTTCCGAGATAATTTATCTATAATTTCATTCGTAACTACATTACTCTTACCTACAAAGGAGCTTATCTTATTTATTTCATTATTTAAATCAGATAAAGTTTTTTCACTACTTTTATCTCTATAACCTTCTGAATCGATAAAGTACATAATCTGAGCATTATCTATTATAACCTCTTGTGATTCAAACTTCTTTTTTACCCACTTAAACAAGTCCATATCCGATAACTTGTCGCAATTACATACAATCCCATTCTTACTTATTTTTTTTACTATGTTTTTTCTCTTATCTATATCTCCATATACAGCAAAAACTAAAATAGTACTTTCAGGTATATTATCTAAGTGGTCTATCAAGTATTTTTCATCGCTATCGGTAAAATTTTTTTTCTTTCCTTTTAATAATTCAAAATCCTTTATTATAACAATTTTCCTATCATCCATAAAAGGAAGAGTTTCAATAGAACTTATAACTTGATCTAATATGATTTCTTTACCATCTATAACATCTAGGTTAAAATCTATCATACTTTCATTTAAAGTATTTTTAAATACATTTAACGAGTTCTCTATAAGATAAAATTCTCTACCGTAAAAAAGATATATATTTTTAAATTCTCTATTGTTAACACTTTTTATAATATCCTTGTAATTCATTTTCTTGCTCCTTCATAATCTTTAGTTCCTTATAAGTCATATACAAAGTTATCATTATATAATATATAATTACATATTGAATCTTTGGATTATTTATTTCAATATAAGCAAAATTTACATTACTTATCTTATATAACAAATAATATATACATTCTATAATTATTCTGTTAAAATAGGCTACAAATTTAGATGCCCACAAATTTATTTTAAATATAATTATACTTATAATACTTAAATACATTATAACTCCTATGAAGGGCATAATTATTATATTACTTACTAAAGAAAAAACTGGTATCCCTCTGAAATTATAATATATTATAGGTAATGTTAATATATTTGCAGATATAGTTATAGATAATATACTACTATTAAATATATCTTTAATATAACCATAGAAGTATATTATAGACAATGTGGCAAGAAAACTCAATTGGAAACTTATATTATATATAATAAATGGATTGTTTACTATTAAAAATACACCTATTAATGATAAAGTTGATATACCATCTCTTTTCTTATTTAAAAACACCGATAAATATAATATTATCATAGATAGTACCGATCTTATTATAGATGGCGATGATCCTACCATTATAAAATAAAAAAACATAAATATTGATAGAATAATAAGTTTATACGGTCTATTTATTCCATTTATAATAAATGCTATTATACTACACAAAATTCCTGTGTGCAGTCCTGATATGGCTATAAGATGACTAGTTCCAGTTCTTGAGAATAAATCTTTTTCATCATTACTTAGATAATCCTTCTTACCTATAACTATAGAGTTCAAAAAATCAGATTTTTCCTTGTACAAATATCTAAATACATCTTTTATATAACTTTTAAGATTTCCAATGTATAAATATATAATATTATTATCTATTATGTCATAACTCTTAATATATATTATACCTTTATATCCTATGCTTTTTACATATAATCCATAGTCGTAATTTTCAAATTTCATATCATCTAAATTTTTATATGTTCCTTTTATACTTACATTATTGCCCATCTTCAAATTTTTTCTTTTAGTATAATCTTTAATTAAAAATTTTCCTACTATGTATTCATTATATTTGTCCTTCTCAATTTTATCATTAACAGTCCCCTTTATAATAACTTCTTTATCATTATCATATCCATTATATGCTCTTGTGTTGGTATAAATATATGTCATTAATAACAAAACACTAAATATAACTAGTAAAGGTCTTCTCATCTATTCTCCTAAACTTTTATTTTTTATTATCATCACATTTAGTTCTTTTAAAACATAAAAAAGTACCTTGCGGTACTTTTTATATATATTCGTTTATATAATTGTTATTCTTTGTAAATAATGCTCTTAAAATTTGTTTACTTTTATCATTAGGCTCAATATTATTTAATAAAATGCTTCTTCTATATCTATGTATGAAAAAACTAACTGAGTAATTGTGTTTATATCAAATTTAATATCATAATCAAAATTACCTTTTTCTACACACAAAATTTTATTTTTAAGTGTAAGTTTAAATATGCCGTTATTTTCATCTATATAATCATCTTTGATAAAAATATTTATACTCCCCTCTACATCACTATCAATAGATAAGTTTTCTAAATATTTTTTTACATTTATAACTCTTCCCATCATAAATGGTTTTATTTTTATGGTAGAAGTTCTAGGATTATCTAATATATATCTTATTTTATCATTTACAGGTGCAGATATAGTAACTGTTTTACACTGAGTATTATGATTATATACAAACTTTAACATAGATTTTAAAGACTCTATATTTTTATAAAATAGTTCTCGTACAAACATATTGTCATCATTTATAAAATATATAATATATCCTTCACACTCTTCTTCCTTATATATATATATGTATCCATCTTCACTTTCAACTTCTTCAAATAACTTTTCAAAGTATTCTTTAGTTCTCTTTACATTTCCATTTACATCTTTCAAGAAAAAATCATATATTTCTTTAAGGTCATTTATATCATATAATGTAGCTTTTTTCATAGATCCACTATTTTTAAAAGACTTTAGAGATTCTATATCTATATTATATTCAATTTGATCATAACAATGTTCATATCCGTACTTTCTATATAATCTATAATCTATTGGCATTAAAATCGATACCATTTGATTTTTTTTATATAGCTCTTTTAATGTAAAGTCCATAATATTTTTCATATATCCTTTCCCCCTTACTTGAGGAAAAGTCGATACCCCAACTATATAAGATGTATCATAAAACTTATCATTAAGTTTAATCTTGTATTGATTTAATTGTAATGATGAAACAATTTCTCCATCCTCATCTACTACAACAGTATTATTTTTATTATATTTATTTTTAAAATAAAAATCAGTAAATTTAGGACCATCATTAAAGCAATAGTCCCAAATTTCCCTTATATTATTTTTTTCATTCTCCTTAGCAAATCTAATATCCATAGATTATGCCTCCTTGACTGTATACTTTTCAACAAATCTAACTGGATGATATGAAAGTTTAGCTTTTCTTAATCCTGGTATCCCTAAATCTTCTTCCCTATTTACAAATTCAACATCACTAAATTCATTAACTAAGAATCGTTGATTTATAAATGGATATAATCCCCTTATATCTGGGTTAGCTTTTTCTATATGAATTAATGCCATATTTGGGTTTATAAGCTCACCTATAGTAAATGCCTCTAAATTTCCGTCTATATAAATCCCTCCAATCTTTACATTTGATTTTAATATTTCATAATCATTAAAGATTTTTTTAATTCCTAAAAGTTCATCATCCATACCTTCATCATATTCATTATTTTCTTCTTTATTATCTGCCCATTTTTTTACTAATTCTAAACAAGCATCAAAATCCTCTTTATCAAGTAGTTTATATTCAAATCTACCTTCATACTCTTTTAAAAAATAATTTATATGATTTCTCTTTTTTTGATTCTTTCTACCAGCTAATGTTCTCATACTTTCAGCATCGTATACATAATCAAATAAGTCACGCTCTTCTATATATTCAAACTGACCGGGATAATATTCTTTTAGATCATCTACTATTTCTTTAGTTATTCCTCTGAAATATAATTTTTTTTCTATTTTTTTAAAATAATCAAGTACAAAATCTATAACTTCTGGAAGTTTCTCTTTAGGAGCAAGAGGTAATATTGAGAATGTATCACCTTCATATTCTCCTACTAACACAGCAAATCCATTCCCTATATAATATCCCGTTTTATAAAGGTGTTGCCACATATATAAAGTTGCAAAGCAGTACTCACATGCTTCATAGTCAACCATATCAAAATATGGCTGTAATTTCTCCTTAGCATCTATATCAATATCTTTAAATATTATGAGCTCTTCTTCCTTTAAGCACATATCTATATTTCTTAAAATCATAAAATCCTCCTAATTTTTATATAATGCATTTATCAAATTATATATAAATAACCTATATTCTTCAATTTTTGTATTAACTAATACTTATTAGTTAAAAATAAATAGTAATATATCTTTTACATGTTTATATTACCCATCTTATATTTTTATAAACATGTAATGAATGAGGTGGTTTTATATATAGTTCTTGCAAAATTTTACTAATAATTATTATAATAACACTTTTATCTAGCTGTGACAAAAAAGATATGCTTGAAATTCACATTATAGATGTAGGTCAAGGTGATAGCATTCTAATACAAACACCATCAAATAAAAAAATTTTAATTGATGCTGGAGATGAAAATAGTGAACATATAATAAAAAGCTATCTAAAGAAGGAAAAAATAACTTCACTAGATATTGCAATAGCTACTCATCCAGATTCAGATCATATAGGAAGCTTAGACTATGTTATTGAAAAATACAATGTTTCAAATATTTATATGCCAAATCAAAGTACTGACACTGCTTGCTATAAAAACCTTATAAACAGTTGCTCAAATAAAGACATAATTCCAAATTTCTTATATAAAAATGATTCCATAACACTCGATGAAGATACTGAAATATTAGTTCTTAGCCCATCTTATATACAAGAAGATAATAACTTAAACTCTATTGTATTAAGTTTAAATTATAAAAATAAATCATTTTTATTTACAGGTGACTGTGAAAAAAGTAATGAGGATGATATGATAAATTCCTTTAACTTAGAAAACATTGACTTTTTAAAAGTAGCTCACCATGGAAGTAGCTCATCATCTTCACCAGAATTTATAAGTGAGGTAAGTCCTGATGTAGCTGTAATTTCTTGTGGCTATAAAAATCAGTATGGTCACCCACACAAATCAACATTAGATACTTTAAATAATAAAAACATTATTACATATCGAACTGATATAAATGGAGATATGATTTTTTATAGCGATGGAAATACTATTTTCACAAAACATAAATATAAAAATTAAAATAGGCTATCTCAAAATAGAGAGTAGCCTTTTATTTTATTACTTAATTAAATCATTAACCACTACAGATGCTATAATTAGTCCCCCTACTGAAGGAACAAAAGATATACTTCCTGGAGTTATTTTTTTCCCATGCATTATTTTAGTTTTTAATTCTATAGGCTGCTCTGTAGAATATACTACCTTAAGTTTCTTAATTTTTCTATCTCTTAATTCTTTTCTAATAACTTTTGCTAATGGACATGTATGCGTTTTATGTATATCTGTAACTTCTATTTTAGTTGGATCTAATTTATTACCCATTCCCATAGAACTAATTATATTAAGTCCTTTTTCTTTACATGTTTCTATTAGCTTTATTTTAGATGTAACCATATCTATTGCATCTACTACATAGTCATACTCTTCACAAAGAATTTCGTCACTTGTTTCAGCATTATATAAATTTTTTACAGCCTTTAAATTTATATCTGGATTTATGTCTAAAATTCTATCTCTCATAACTTCTACCTTACTCTTTCCTACTGTAGAGTGAAGTGCTGGTAATTGTCTATTTATATTAGTTATATCAACTTCATCGAAATCTACAATTGTTAAATTACCAACTCCAGCTCTAGCTATAGCTTCAGCAGCAAAACTACCTACTCCTCCAACTCCAAACACTATAACGTTTGATTTTTTTAATTTTTCTATACCTTCTTCACCTATAATAAGTGAAGTTCTTGTTGTAAAGTTTTTTTCCATAATTAATATTACTCCTCTAACTATTTATTTTATTTTTAATGTAGAATATATTTTTCAATTAAATCCAAAACTATATAAAAGGAGGGTTTAATTGAAAAATTTTATAATTGTACTATTATTGTCACTTTTTATTGCTTTAAGTGTAAAAATACCCACTATATATGCTTTTAATAATATAAGTACTTTAAATTCTAACAATATTTTTAAATACAATAATGATAATTATACTTTAATAGTTAAAATTTTAAAAGATACTAATAAAGATAATCTTATACCTTATGCGGATTTAATAAATATTGAAGTCATTGATAATATACCTAATAGTACTACTAATAATATGGCATATATATTATCTTTACCTCAACAAAGTTCTTTTATTGTTCTGTATACCCCTACAAGCAATAACAATTATGTAATTGACGGTATTATAGATAACGTATCTACCGTAATAAATTTATATTATTATAAAGATTTTATTGCAGTAGAGCAGACTGACTCGTCTTCATCAACGAACTTTACTAAAAGAGAGTTTTTAGAGATATTTTTTAAGAAAAATAAAAGTTATATATCTGTATTTAAAAAGAATATTTATATGGAAAAAATAATAAAAAATTCTAATTGTGATAATAATGATATATTAAAAGAAGTAGAAACATCATCTATTGATTATCTAGAAGGTGACTTTCCTAGAATACTTTGTGTAAATACATTAACTTTATATAATGGTATATTTCTAAATTTAACGAATTCTTATGAATTTATAGAGAATAAGAAAGATACAAAAAAAGAAATTTTTGAATGGTGCCCTGAAATAGAATGTTTTTCAATAAAAAAAGAACTCTAAATTAGAGTTCTTTTTTTATTGGCGGGAATGCGTGGGAAACGAACCCACCTAAGAAGCTATTAAATCCTCATACTAGTTTTTAAGAATAGAGGGAAAACCAGAAACCATCCACCCCCAAATTATATTGATAAATTTATAATATCATACTACTAAATATTTATCAATATATCAACTTTTCTTGTTTTATTATCTCTTTAATTTACAATATATATATCGATAGTTTTTCTTCCCCAATTATATACAGAATCCTCATTATTCATATATATATCTATCTTATTTCCTTTTATAGCTCCTCCACAGTCTTCAGCTATAAATGTCTTATTAAATTGAGGTATATAAACTTTAGTTCCATAAGGTATTATACTTGGATCTACAGCTATAGTCCCCCATTTAGGCGTTGTACCCGTAGCAGTAATTCCATGACCTGTATATGCTGTAGCTACAACTGACATATACTTTCCATTAGAGCTTTGATTGCTCGATGTTGAACTTACAGTATTTGTATGTTTTGTATTTTGTCTTGTACTCTCTCCTCTTGATGAAGCTACTTGAATTTCTTCTACCTTAGTACCCTTCTTTATTACTTTATTTGTAGGCTCAGAAGAAACAACTTCTTCTAAAAATGTTTTTTCAACTTGTTTACCATTATGATAAACTATTTTATAAACTAATTCATTTTCTCCAGTTTTACCTTCTTCCTCAACCTTAGTTTCCCCCTTTAATAAATTATTATCCTCTATAACAGTAATTTCATATGGTACAGATTTACTTTCTTTTACTACTTCTTCTATAACATCAATCACTTCTACTTTCATGCCATCATTTAACTTTGTATCAAGCTTTTGACTTATTATATCATTCTTATCATATTTTATATTTTCCGCATCTAAAAGTTCTTCTACATTTGATTTGAATGTAGATATTTTTCTTTCTTCTCCATTCACAACTAAAGTTATTTCTTTGTTTAATACTGAATATCCTCCTAATATCGTTACCGATATAATACCGGTCAGAAATGCAGTTTTTATTATTTTATTATTTTTTAAATTCATAATTTTTCCTCCTAGATTATCTTTATTAAAAATTATTTATTATATTTTGACTGAATTTTTATTATTTTCGTATCTTATTCATGTCATCGATAAATAAATTGTAACTATTTTGATACTTTTTGTCAACTTGACAAAAAAAGCGAAATATGCCTTTGTAGTTTTTTCAACTATTAAAGCATATTTCGCTTAAGTTACTTTTTTGTTACTTTTTCTATTAAATTTATATATTTGGTATTTGCCAATCTATAGGTTTTTTTCCTATATTAATTAATAACTCATTTATTTTTGAAAAATGTTTACATCCAAAAAAGCCTCTACTTGCTGATAGCGGACTAGGATGAGGAGCTTCTAATATATAATGTCTTTTTTCATCAATAAAATTTTTTTTCTTTCTAGCATTTGCACCCCATAGTACAAATATAACTGGATCTTCTCTTTTATTCAAAATTTTAATTATTTCATCTGTAAAAATTTCCCACCCCTTATTTTTATGAGAATTAGCTTCATGAGCTCTAACAGTCAATGCTGTATTTAATAACAATACACCTTGATCTGCCCAAGGCATCAAGTATCCATTATTAGGTATATAACAACCTAAATCATCTCTTAATTCCTTGTACATATTTAATAATGATGGAGGTATTTTTACTGATGGTTGTACAGAAAAAGCTAACCCATGGGCTTGACCTTCTCCATGATAAGGATCTTGGCCTAATATTAAAACTTTAGTATCTTTATATGAAGTATGCTTTAAAGCTTCAAATATATTGTCTATATTAGGAAAAATTAAATTATTTTTATACTCATCTGTAAGAAACTTCCTTAATTTAAGATAATAATCCTTGTTAAACTCATCTTTTAATAGTTTTTCCCAATCATTATTTAAGTTTACCATAATTGCACCTACTTATCTAAATTTATTATTTAGAGATAATATCTTCTTTATTATTTTTATCTCTACTAGTTTTTATTTTAATCACAACTTTATTTGGCATACATACAATTCTTTCACTTGGCTTATTTATAAATCCACTATGTACACATACTTTATCTTTACATGATGCTTCTACTATCTCTACTCCTCCATCATGCACTTTTATGTGATTATAATTATCTCCCACCCTTACATCCAAATCTTCCTCACTATTAATAGATATAGTTTTATATATTTCATTATTAACATATATTTCTATGGCATCTAATTTCGCTTTGTTTATAATATTATTTACTATAAATAAAGCAATAATCATAAATACAGCACTAATAACTAAAAAAATATCTTTCCTTTTCATTTTTCCCCTCCTGGAAGATTATGTTATAATTAAATATAACATACTTTTTCGGGGGAATCATATATGAATAGAAAAAATTTTACCTTAATATCTATTACATTTTTTTTTATAATCTCAATTTATTTTCTTAATACTTATACATCTGAAAATCAATACACTAGAACATACTATTATTTAGGAACAGTAAATGAAATAACCATATTTGGCTTAGGAAAATATAAAAGCGAAAAACTGCTTGATAGTTGTAATGCTATTTTAAAAGATATAGAAAATAAAATGAGTGATACAATACCTGGAAGTGATGTTTCTAAAATTAATAAAAATGCAGGTAATAACTATGTAAGGGTTTCTGATGACACATTTTTTGTAATAGAAGAAGCTATTAATTATTCTAAAATTTCAGATGGAGTATTTGATGCTACTATAGGTCCTTTATCTGATTTATGGGGAATTGGAACTGATAATGCAAGAGTTCCATCACTAAATGAGATAAATGAAACTTTAAATCTTATTAATTATAAAAATATAATTTTAGATAAATCCACTAACTCTGTAAAGCTTAATAAAAACAATATGAAAATCGATTTAGGTGCTATTGCAAAAGGATATGCTGCTGATATTATTGTTAACTTTTTAAAAGAAAATAATATTAAAAGCGCTATTATAAATCTAGGAGGTAATATATATACTCTAGGATATAAAGATAATAAAGATTCTTTCACAATTGGAATACAAGATCCAACTACATCTAGAGGCAACTCTATTGGAACTATTAAAGTTTCAAATAAATCCATAGTTACATCTGGTATTTACGAAAGATATATTGAAGATGATGGGAAAATATATCATCATATTTTGGATCCATCCTCTGGATACCCTTTTGATAATGAGATTAGTAGTGTAACTATAATCTCTGATAAATCTATTATTTGCGATGCTTTGTCTACCTCTACATTTGGATTAGGACTTTCAAAAGGATTAAATTTTATTGAAAGCATAGATAACGTTGATGCCATTTTTATAACTAAAAACAAGGAAATATATTTAACTTCAAATATAGCTAATAATTTTAATCTTACTGATACAAGCTTTAAAATTATAAAATAAAAAAAGATAAAGATTAAATAAATCTTTATCTTTTTTTATTTTATTTATAAACATCAGTCATTCCTATTGTTAATCTTTCAACATTAGATATATCATTAAATTCTCCTTTAACGTAATCTTTATCTAACTCTAAAGCATTTATATTCAATGTTATAGTGAATTTGGTTCCAATATTAATTTCACTTTCAACTTCTATATCTCCACCAAGTAAGTTAACCATCGATTTAACCATCGATAGTCCAATTCCACTTCCATATACATTACCGATGTATCCTTTATTAATCTCATTAAATCTCTCAAATATATAGCTTAATTTATCTTTAGGTATTCCTATCCCAGTATCTTCTATTATTATTCTTACTATTGAATCTTCATGAGTAATATTAACATATATATCTCCACCAGGATTGGTAAATTTAATAGCATTAGATAATATATTAAGAACTATTCTTTCAATAGCATTTACATCTACTGGCATAACTAAATCTTCTACGTCTGTATCAAAAACTATATTCAATCCATTATTACTTGCGTAATTTACAACTGACATAGTTATATCTTCTACTAATGTAACAATGTTTTTATTCTCAACTCTTAACTTATAAAATCCTGACTCCATTTTAGTAAAATCAATTAAGTCATTTATTATCTTTATTAATCTATAACTATTTTGTATAGTTAAGTCAATATGTTTCCTTACATTGCCATTAAAGTCATATATTTTATTTTTGTTATATAGGTTTTCCATAAGCTGAGCACTTGTAAATATAAGATTTAAAGGTGTTTTTAATTCATGAGACATATTTATAAAAAATTTCATTTTTATACTATCTCTTTGTTCACTTTCAATTATTCTCTTCCTCAAAGATTCTAATTTTCTTATATCATTCATATCCTTAATTATAGTAAGTTTGAATGTTTTCTTATCAATATTAAAAGGTATACTAGCAACTTGTGTATCTATTATATTATTATTCTTATCTAAATATTTAATATTAACATAATCACTACCTTTACCTTTTCTAACTTGGTCAATATTTTCTTTAACTACTTTATCATAATCAGTATGAACACTCATAAGAGTCTCTCTACAAATACCTAAGTCCTCATCAATTAAATCATCTTTATCTATACTAAACATTTCTTTAAACTTTTTATTTATATATACATATTTGTTAGTTTCTATATCTTCTAAATATATTGCTTCTGGTATTCCATCTAATAACGCTTGATATATATTTTTACTTTGATTTATTATTTCTCTTGATTTTACATAATATGTAATATCACTATAACTAACAACTCTATATTTTTTATTACGTTCATAATATATAGTTGTACTACATTCTAGCCATATTATATTACCATCTAAATCAATACTTCTATATCTAAATACTCCATTATCATATAATTCATCATTATTACTAGCGTTATAATTTATATTTATAACCTTATTAAAATACTCAATATCTTCATCATATACTTTATATTTAAGTATAATATCTTCATATGACTTACTATAATTAACATATTTATTATTTTTCATCTAATGACAATTGGACTTTTTATGTTTCTTATTAATTCCTCATACTCTAATTTTAGTTCAATCAAGTTATTTAACATATTTTTTTTTCACTTGATATATTTACTAATATACAAACTATTTCATTTGATTCTTTATACTTAGAATATATACATCTATAATAATCTTTTGTCGTTGATTGAATTTCAATTTCTACAGATTCATTATAATTATCTTCACTAATATCATACATAGCTTTTATGAATTTATCATAATCTTTTATAAAACATTTCAAAGCCTTATTTATATCTTTATATTTTTCATATGAGCACATATTTTTTAGTGATTCATTAAAATACATTATTTCTTTATTCTCATTAAATACTACCCATCCATTTGGAGTTGAAGAAAATAATTTATAAAATAAATCATTCTTATAATTTATTTCTGTTTTTATTTCATTTTGATCATTTAATATATCATTTAATTTTTTAGCAATAAGCTGTTGATTTCGATTCTTTTCTTGAAGATCTTCATTAATCTCAATTTTCATTATATATGGATTAATTAGATTTGAATCTACTGTTATTTTATAAACTAAATATGTTTCTAAAATATTAATACCTTCTATTAAGACATATATATTATTAGTATTTATACTAGTTTTTGATAAAATAAATACACCTACAAAATAAACTATTTTTAGACATATAATATTTCCTATGAGCTTTAATTTTCTAGTGTCTGAGAAATCATTGTTATTTTTTATATGTAAAAAAACCTTTTTAATACTTATAAATAGTAAAATCAAATTAATTAATATGGTTGTACTAAATATATCTAATTTAATATCATAAAACTCAACTAAACTATCACTGTAATTAATCATAAAATACATAATTACTGATAAAAATAAATATAATAAAAAAGTTTCTACTGATTTTTTTTTACTCATTGTCGGTTTCTTATAAATGTTACTAATAACAATAAAAATAGTAACCGACTCTAAAACATTACTATTATAACTGATTCTGATAAATATCTTGAATTTCCAAATGCTAACAAACTGAATATATATATAGCATTAGAAATAATATAGGTTATACCTATAAAGTTAGTATATGTTAATTTAAAAGAATCAAATCCTATAATAAATGTTACTATAAGTATCGTTAATGTTAACCTTGATATAATAACAGATATTCCATATAATTGTTTATTCGTATAACTTATATAGATAAGTAAAGCAAGAACTATTATACTAAACATCTCTAAAAACACAGATGTTTGCTTCTCCCGATTATATATTCTCTCCATCTATACTCTCCATGTCCTTTATTAATAATATATATCTGAAAACTCTATATTTATTTTTTCATCTATATTATATATAGCTTTATTTTCCTTAATTTCTTTATCATTAAACTCATATTTATTTAATACAATAGTAAACTCAGTAAACTCATTTTCTTCACTATCTACAGTTATAGACCCATTATGTAACTCTATTATTTTTTTTACAATAGATAATCCTATTCCACTGCCTTCAGTGTTTCTAGAAAGAGTTTCATCAACTTGAGAAAATTCATCAAATATTATTTTTAATTTATCTTTAGGTATTCCTACACCACTATTTCTTATACTTATGGCAATAGAACTATCAAACTCATAAATATTCATACTTATTGTTTCATTTTCAGGAGTAAACTTAATACAGTTAGATAATAAATTAAGCATAACTCTTTCTATTTCACTTTCATCTATAATCATATTTATTTCCTCTGATTCTGTGTCAAAAACTAAATTTATATTTTTTATTTGTGCGAATCGTTCTATTTTCATGAATAAATCTTCTACTAAGTTAATTATATTAGTTTTAGATAAATTTAACTTATAAAATCCTGACTCGAGCTTAGTCAAATCAATTATGTTATTTATTAACCTTTGTAATCTATATGAATTTTTTTTAACTAATTCTATATGATTATTTATATTTTCATTATAGTCATTCACTTTTCCACTTTTATAAACAGATTCTAGTAATTGATTTGAACTAAAGATAACATTTAATGGTGTTTTTAATTCATGAGACATATTAGTAAAAAATTCAGTCTTTACCTTATCAATCTCAATCTTTTCATATAATTCTTTTTCAACTAACTCGCCTATTCTTTTATCTGTTAAATCCTTTATTATTAACATAACATATCTACTATTACCATCTATTGAGAATGGTAATGCATTTATTTCAACCTCTATATTTCCTAAAGTTTTCGATAAAATTTGTTTATTTAAAAATAACATTGACTTATTATTTTGTATTACAGATTTCAATTTTTTAAAAAATATATTTTCTTCATCTGATGTAAGCTTTATTATTTCTTTTATACCATAGTTATCAAATCCACTTTTCTTATTCATATCTATCATTTTTAACATAGGTTTATTTAAGTAAATAGTCTGGAGATTCTCATCTAATAAGCAAATACCATCTGGGAGTGTATCTATTAAAAGCGAGTATGATTCTTTTCTTCTTTTTAATCTTTCTTCTGCCATTTTTCTCTTAGTAATATCTCTAATAACTATGCTAGTTTTATCTTTATTGTATGTGGAGTAAAGCATTTCAATATAAACTTCTTTTCCATCTATAATATATTTTTCTTCTCTTATATTCTTTTCTCTATTTATAGAAAAATCGATTATATATAATTTATCTTTTAAAATATTATTACATGTCTATTTGAATAAAGTATATTATTTCCTTTTAGAATAATAATTCCTTCACTAATACTTTCTAAGAAATTCTCATATCCTAAGTTTGTATATATTATTTCTTTCTCAAATTCAATTTCTTTTGTACTATTAATAAATATACATAAACAACCTTCACTTTTTTCATTAATCAAAAAAGGAGTAAATATAACTTTATAATATTCATTATCATTACTTTTCATTATACATCTAGTTTCTTTCTTGTTTGATAAAACATAATCTATGCATTTTATAAAATAATTATATTCATCAAATTTATTTTTTATATTGACCTCTAAGCTACAATTCTTCGTAAATTTAAACTCAGAAAATACATATTCATTAGCATACATTACTTCTTTAGAATTTGTAAAAATAATAGTTGGATTCATCGCCTTATTTAATGTATCTCTTAATTTTTTATCTTTTAACTTTAAGTTATTTTTCAACTTTTGTGTTTTCTTCATTTCTGATATTAATCTTTTGTTTTTATAGTTTAATAATTCAGTTTTATTATTTAACTCTTTATTAATATTATTTAGCTCTATATATGGTGTTTTTATATTTACATGAAAAATATACCTATATAAATAGTAAATAGATATATTTGAGATAAATCTAATTATATAGTAACTATTAACTTTACCTATAAATATAAATAATGTAACCATAATAAGTCTAGATACCATAAATAATGATATAATTCTTTTTAAAAACTTTTTCTCTATTTTATCTTGGTTATCGTAATTTAACTTAGTATTTATATTCGAGTAAATTATTAAAATTAATATATTTATACTATACTC
>NZ_UWOT01000017.1:0-65104 GCF_900604535.1 Romboutsia sp. Marseille-P6047 | reverse complement strand
AGGCTATTCTATAAAATATTGCTATTATATCTCAGTTAAATAGAAATCCATATATACTTCTATCTACAATCATAGGTTACACCTTATATTGTTATATTGAACAAATTTATCATAGTCAAAATTTTCAGTTAAATTTTTAAATATTCCTAGATATAAAGTTAAAACCTTTGCTCTATATACTCTTTTATAAAAGTCTATAGATATTTTTTTAACAAACTTTGTTCTAAAACCTGTATATAACTTTATTTCTATACATTTTCTTTAATAATTATTGTTTCAATATCTAAATGTGTATTTATATTTTTCTAAATTTTAGTATAATTTTCCATTACGCTAATGTTTAAGTTTTTGTTTCATACCTATACCATTATTGATTCTTTTCCATACATATTTAACATTTAAAGTTTAATCCGCTGTACAATCAGTAAAAAATGCTCCTATTAAAATGATTAATGCTAATATTTTTAACCTTATATTTCACCTCTATTTTTAGTAAAATTTATTTTTAAAATTATAATACCATTGCACATTATTTATGTCAATTTTTTCCTATATTTTTTATATTATTATCTTTGACTATGTTAGCCATCTTCGTGATAAATATGACATAATAATAAGTACACCTTAGTATTTTAAACGTATTAGATTATATGATGTGCTTATTATAAATTACCAACTATAGTCGTTTTGATTATTATTGATGTATGTATTTACTCCGTAGTCAAATGAGTATGTATCTCTATTTAGTTTTACTTTAAACTCAGCTATTTTGGTTTCACCTTTTACACTTATTATAGCAACATAATCTTACCATTTAAAATCAATATTCTCTTTAACAATTCCTGCTAAGTCTTGATGAATAGGATATTTTATAAGCTCCTCACTTGATGAGTCTGATACGATATTTATTTGCACACCATATGGAAATTTAGTGGATTCGACTTCTATCTTACATAATGTATCTGGGATTTTTTCTGATATCAGAGTTTTATTAAAGTTAACGTTTCTTGATGTTAAAGCTAAAAACATTAAAGTTAATCCAGTTATAAAAATACTAATGATAATTTAGATGGTCTTTGCATATATAATCCCTCTCTTTGTTTTTCTCAATTTATAATAATTGTAAACTTAATTATACTATACGAAATATTCAATTATTCTCCAATTGCAAAATAGTTTCATTAATTTGAAGTAAAGTTCCTTATTTTATGTTAACTCAATAAATCTATTTCTAATAGTTGCTCTAGTTATATATGTATCCTTAGTAGATACATTCACTAGCATATCTTTAATTCGGTCACTCTTTTTATTCTTCTTACTTTGTTGTAGAAATTTAAACCAAGCCAAATAATTATTAATATATTTTGTGGATACACCATTAAAAGTCATTAACCATCTCTTAAAGCTACTGTGAAGAGCATTTATATGCTGTAAATGATAAACACTATCTATCATTGATTTTCCTCTAGAAACTTGCTTTAATTCTATGTTCAACTTATCCTTTATTCCCATATAGGATTTATGCGAATCTACACAAAAGTAGCATCTTAACATATTTTATTGTCAAAAAAGTTAACTATTTGATTGGTTGTAATTCTCCCATTACAAACAGCACCCATAAGGATATTTCCTTTTCTATCAATTGCTGTCTCTATACAAATCTGCTCTTTTGATATTCCCCTTTTCTTCTTATCATTTTTGCTTTTACCTCTTTTTCTATGGTTTCTAGGCATTGCAAATATAGTACTTTTAGAATGATTCCCTTTAAAAGACTCCTTAATAAAATATTCATCTACTTCAACTATACCTTCAATTTTATCATTTTTTAATGATAGATTTATTACATCAAGTATCCTATGACGCATATAAAAATACGTTTTAACACCTACTCTGATTTCTTCAGCAAATTTTCTTATAGAAAGTCCTAATATCATTAATTCGCAGTATTTTAGCCATCTATCTAAGCTTAATTTTGTATTAGAGAATGGGGACATAGTAAACTCATCAAAACTTGTACGACAACGTTTACATATATATCTTTGTCTTCCGTTAGATTTCCCATTTTTATTTACATATTTATATTGACATTTTGGGAACTCGTATCCTTTAGAAAATCTACTTTCTTTGACATTATATCTAATTTCAGAGGAATTAAATAAAGTACTTAATACTTATTGTGCTACTGAAATTAACTCTGTAAGTTCATTCCTTTTTAAATCTTTTATCACAGATTTTATATCTATTTTTGACCTAATATTAGGTATCCTTTCTGAAAATTAGTTGAAATATAGTTTATAACTATTTTAGATATAATTAATCACAAAGTTAGCTAACATAGCCTATAAATAAAAAATAGTAAAATAGACTCCCTTTCTATCGTATAACCTTACTTATAGTGCAACAATAATCATTTACTCTGATAATTAAAATAAAAAAAGATATTGATTTTTCAATCAATACCTTTTTTGTGGATTTCAATAGTGGAGACGACTCACATAAATCATACATAGGGATAAAAGATAAATTAAATGTAGAGTTAAAACAAGTTCCTAGAGGTAAATCAATGATAGATAGTGTTTACCACTTGCAACATATAAATGCTCTTCATAGTAGCTTTGAAAGATGGTTAATGACATTCAATGGAGTTTCTACAAAATATATTAACAACTATTTAGCTTGGTTTAAATTTCTTCAATTAAGCAAGAAGAATAAAAAGACTGACAGAATCAAAGATATGTTAGTGAATATTGCTACTAAAGAAACACTTATAACGAGAGATACTATTATAGGTAGACTTATTGAGCTAGTTTAAATTAATGAAATTATTTTACTATTGGAAAGTAAATTAACATTATGTATAATATAGTAAAGTTCGCAAATGTTATATATTGGGAGTATATTTCAATGGAGGGGTGAACTATTGTGTTAAAAATATCATTATTTATGTCAGGTGCATTATTCTTCGTATCGGGTATGTTTTTTCTTCTTAAAGATAAAGCATCTATATTAATCAATGGATATTATTTTATCTCAAAAAATGAAAGAGAATTATATGATGAACTTAAAATGAGTAGAGATTATGGTGTAATATTATTAAAACTAGCTTTAATACTGTTAATATGGACAATTGGCTATATTCTAATATCTAAATTAGTTTTATGGATATCAATTGTTATTTGGATTATATGCTTTGTGAAAGTTACTGTTACTTTTAGATTTGATAAATATAAAATCAATCCTAATAATTAGTCTTAATTATATATGAACAATTTTAATAAAGTACCAATAATTTAAATCAATCTATAAAATAAAAATAGGCATACCTTTAATAGTTCTAATATATATGCCTATTTCTATTTACTTTTTAATATTATCAACTATTTTCATCCTATTTTAAAAATAGTTATTAATATGTTTCTATAAATACTTCAAAGTATCCTTGTGGGTGTACACATGTTGGACATACCTTAGGTGCTTCTTCACCTTCATGAATATGACCACAATTTAAACATTTCCATAGTACTTTTTCATCTTTCTTAAATACTTTTCCCTCTTCTATATTTTTAGCTAATTTATTATATCTAGCTTCATGTCTTTTTTCTACTCCACTTATTCTCTCAAAAGTTTTAGCTATAGCTTCAAACCCTTCTTCTCTCGCTATCTTTGCAAATTCAGGGTATAATTCTGTCCATTCTTCATTTTCACCAGCAGCAGCCGCTTTTAAGTTTGCCATAGTATCTTCATGGAATGATACTGGGTATGCTGCTGTTATTTCTATCATTTCATCTATAAAATCTTCTTTTAAATATTTATAAAATTTCTTAGCATGCTCTTTTTCTTGTTCTGCTGTTTCCATAAATATGTTTGATATTTGAACATACCCTTGTTTTTTTGCTATGCTTGCATAATATGTATATCTTGTTCTTGCTTGACTCTCTCCTGCAAAAGATTTCATTAAGTTTTCAGCTGTTCTTGTTCCTTTTAAACTTTTCATAAGTCCCCCTTTAATTAATTTAAGTTTATAAAGATAGTAGCATTAAAATTTTATAAATTCAATAACTAATTTACATTTTTTTACATAATAATTTGTAAATTTGTATTAATATGCATAGTTATATATCAGAATATATTAAATATAAAATGTTTAACTTTTATTAGATTTAATGTTATAATAAAAATAAACTTGAAATGGATAAATTGTATAATTGTAGTACTCCATACTTTTCCTGATAAAACACACAGAAATTAACTAGTTGTACCAGTTAATATAAGATACTTTAATTACATTTTGTGTACTACATCTATAAAACCTAATATTATATAAAAATCAAAAATAATTAATAAAAGTCCCTTAATAGCAATGATAAAAATATCAATACTTTAAGGAGCTTTTATTAAATTACATTTTTTGATGTACTTGATTATCTCTGCATACTTGATCTATATACATATCTTTTTCTACATCTATAAATACTTTAGCTATAACTTCATAAGCTTCTGCCCATGCATTTAAAACATCTTCTGTTGCTGCGTCTCCTAGAACTTCTTTTATTGCTAATAATAAATTTTTACCTACTACTGGATAATGCTCTGGTTTTACATTTGAATTAACATGAATATTTCCTATTTTCTTTGCCGCTGGTAATAACACCTCTAAATTATCTATATTTTGAGCTGCTGCTAGTATTGTCATTGCTAGCGCCTTTGGTTGTTCTCCAGATTCTTGTTTATCCATATTAAACATTTCTTTTACTTCTGGATTATTCGTAAACATTGTTTTGTAGAAAGTTTTTGTTATTTCTAATCCATGCTCCTTTAATACCGGCACTGTACTTTTTACTATCTCTATTGTTTTTTGACTTAACATACTTACTCTCTCCTTTTTAAATGTGTATTTTATATACACTTTTTATTTATTAAAAATTTACCCAATTATTTTTTATATAAACATTTTTTAAAAGTAATATATTCTTTATTCTCAATTCAATTGCAATTATATCTTTATAGTTTTGATTTTGAATATAAAGTAATAATACTTAAATATAATAATTATTATTAAAAATAACTTTATATATAAGTTATTTAAAATAATTAATGGAAAAGCAATCATTATATCTGCAAAAGTTGATGTATATATCTTTTGCTTTAAGGTCATGGACTTATTAATTATAAAACCTTCTAAATAATTTTTGTATATTTTGCTAGATTTAAACCAGGTTTCAAATTTATTTGACCCTCTAGCAAAACAATATGATGTTAAAAGTAAAAATGGTACTGTCGGTAATATAGGAAGTACTATTCCGATTATTCCTAATAAAAGAAATATAAACCCTGCAATAACAAATATTATTTTTTTAATTCTCTTCATAAAACTCTCCTATTTTTTAATATGTATTCTATATACCCTTTTTAAGTTTTAAATAACATATAATTTTTTAATTATAATTTATATTGTATCTAACCTAATATAATTTATAATAATATATAATAATCAACTTATATTAAGGAGAATTTTATGTATTTATCTAAATTTACTGATTATAGTTTTAGAATATTAATTTATCTAGGCAATAACCAAAATAAACTTTTTACAGTAGATGAGTTATCAAATACACTTAATTTGTCTACTCATCATATAAAAAAAATAATTTATAAATTAGCTAAAAATGGATATATTTTATCTTCTAAGGGAAGAAATGGTGGTATAAAGCTAGGAATGGACCCCCAAAATATAAACTTAGGTAAACTTCTTGAAATAACAGAAGATAATTTAAATATTGTAGAATGTTTTTCTACTGATAATAATACTTGTAACCTTAATAATTCTTGTAAATTAAAACCAATTATAAATAATGCTTTAAGTTCATTTATAATTGAATTTTATAAATATACCCTATATGATATCCTTTAATATATTAAGACATTATATCTATAAGATGATATGAACCCTTTATGACAAAAGTTTTATTGTTTTAACTTTCTATCACAAAGGGCTCATATCAAAATTAGTATAATCTATTTATAATTATTTTTATAAAAACCGTGCTCCGTTACTTGTGATACGGTTCTCCGTTACACCTCCAAAGGATGTTATTTTATAGTTTATTTAGCAAAAAACTTTCTTCGCCGTTTTTCCAATTGTTCTTGTACCTATTGCATCTACTGTTCCTCCTATAACTCCTCCAACTAAAGGTATACATTTTCCTAAGTTTATTACACCTTTTTCACCAAACTTAGTCAATAATCTAAATCCTACCTTTTGATTAATATTTTTAATTACTTCTCCTGGTATCTTCTTTACTAGAGATTTTGCTACACTATTTCCTATTTTTATACCACTTTGTTTTAAAATATCCGCCGCACTTTGCCCTGTTAAAGACACATATACAAGAGTTCTAACTTGGTCATCTTTTAAATCATATCCTCTCATACTTGCAATGGTTGCAATCATCCTTGTTTGTATATAAATAACAGAGCTTATATTTGCAGGAACTGCTACAGGCAGTGTTATTATTCCTCCTAATCCTGTTATGAATCCACTAGTCGCACATTTAGCTTGTTGCCAATTAATAAATTGATCTATAGCATCATCTATAGAATTAGATTTACTAATATACTTATTCGCTAATTCTTCTGCAGTCTCCATTCCTGGTAATCCATTTACTGCTTTTTCATAGCTCCAGTCTAGTACCTGCATTAACTTAAATTCAGTAAGTTTATTATCCCCCATATTCCCTCCAAGTTATAATATATTAACAGTTTTAATATATTATATTACAAATTTCAAGCAAGTACAATTAAGCATATGAACATGAAAAAAGGAAGGGTCTTCATCTTCAGATGACCCTTCCTTCACTAAGTATCTTATTACATCTTCATTTATCTGTAGCTCTATAGTATCTATTTCTCTTGACTTATCTATTGTTACCTTTGACACAAGTAAGTTTAACAACTGCTTTCTTTGTTGTCTTGTGCTACTCTCCTTGAAAACTTGTCCAAACTTATTCATCACTTGACTTACTAATTCAAAAGGTACTGGTTCTCCTTCTGCTAACATTACCTCTTGCCTTAATTCATCTACCCTAAACTTCAATGTGTCTATCTCTTCATTCAATTTCTTTACTCTCTCTGCTAACTCATTTTTAGTTAGTATTCCATCTTCAAATAGCTCTATGCTAGAGTTCTTCTTCCCATTTAGCTTATCAATTTCCTTATTTACTAAGTTCATTTCATCTAATTTGGGCTTTAGCTTACTAGACTTATTCTTATTAATGTTGTTTATTACCTTTTTTAGTAATAGCTCGTTGTTTACTGTCTCTATTAACTTATTGATTACAACTTCATCTGCAACTTCTGCCCTTACAGAGTTTGAATTGCACACTGCTGTACCTTTGTTCTTCCAATTGCCACATGCATAGTACTCATTTACTACTTTAGTTCCATCTTTTCTTTTTCTAGTTGACCTACTTACTGTCATTGATGCTCCGCAAACAGGACATTTTAGTAGTCCACTTAGAATTAGCTCACTATCATAGACTCTATTGTGAGTTTTACTCCTATCTTTTAGTATTATTTGTACCTTTTCCCATGTTTGAGTATCTATTATTGCATCATGTTCTCCATCTACAAGTATTGGGTCAGGATTGATATTTCTTCTTCTTTTTTCATTCCAATCTTGTCTTAAATTGTATCTTATCTTTCCAATGTAGACTGGATTTTTTAGTATCTCTTTTATTGTGGCTGTCGCAAATGCATTGCCTTTCTTACTTCTATGACCTTCTTGATTTACTCTATTTACAGTAGCTTTGTATCCATGTCCTTCACTATACAACTCAAATATTCTTCTTACTGTCATTGCTTCTTTTTCATTTATTACTAGTTTAGTCTCTTTTCTCTTCTTTCCTTCACTTGGTGTCTCTACTATGTCGTATCCAAGTACTTTGCCCCCATTCCACTTTCCTTCTCTAGCTCTTGCTATCATTCCCATTTTTACATTCTCTGCTATAGTACCTCTTTCAAATTCACCTATCGCTCCCATTATGTTAAGTTGTAACTTCCCTGCTGGAGTTTCTGTTTCAAAACTCTCTGTTAGAGAACGAAATGCTATCTTATTTTTATCTAATGTATCTACTATGTTAAGTATGTCTATTAGTTTTCTACTTATTCTATTTAGTTTCCAAACTATTACTAAATCAAATTTTCCTGCATTAGAATCTTGTAAGAGATCTTTCAGACCAGGTCGCCCTGAAATATTTTTACCACTTATTCCCCTATCTTCGTAGACTTTGTACACTTCATGCCCTTCTTTTTCACAGTATTCTATGTTCCTTCTTCTTTGTTCGTCAATACTATATCCTTCTTCTGCCTGCTCTACCGTTGAAACTCTACAATAAATTGCTACTTTTTTACTCATGTCAATTCCCTCCTAGTGTTGATATTTTCTCGTCTTATTGTCACTAATTCACATTGGAAATACATTTAGATTCACGTTAAACTTTGTGTATTTCCAATGGTTTAAGTGCTATTTTCACGATTTCACGCTATTTTTTAAGTATAGTTTATTTTTATTTATTATTTACTAAGTTACATTATTTCAATTGTTGTAAGAAATCCATTCAAGTAAACATTTCTTCTTTTACACTCTTCTACTAACCTACCTACTATTTCTACTGGTATCTCTTCAAAATCCCAAATTAATATAGCTTTTATCTCCTCTTGTTTTACTAATTCTATTAGTCTGTTTATCTGTTGATAGTCTCCTGCTACATGACTATCAACAAATTCTACTATGTTAACATTGAAATACTCTAACTCCAGCTTCATCCATGATACTTTACCTACAAAAGGTTCATTTACATCTTCTTCTTTTGATGTTTTTTTAGTATAGATTGCTACATTCTCATTTTTGTAACTACTGTATTTGTTCATTCTGCATGTATTCATTGTCTATCTCCTTAATTACTTATTATTTTTTATCATCTATCTTAATTTTCACGTGAAAACGTGAAAATTTATGCTCTATCGTTGTTATTTCTCAATCTCTATCATGTGAGTTTTATGTTGGTAGAACGTGATTTTTCACGTTCTACTTATTTACTACCCTAATAGTCTAAGTATTGTCTTTGAATGTCTTCCTTGTATGCATTTAGCTCTATTCCTTTTTGATAACATGTCTCTTTTAATCTATCTAGCATCTCTTCTTCAATATCTGAATATGACCAAATTATTACTGCACTAATTCTGTAACATTCAACCATTTCTATTAATCTTTCTAGTTCTCTATAGTCTCCTTCAACCTCTGTATCTATCATTGTTATTGGTTCACACTCATAGTCATATAGGTCTAATGTAAGTATGCTAGTCTTAGTATGAAGATATGACTCACTATCTCTCAATTGTGGCTTTATGTACACTGCTACGTTTTGGTATTTGTATTCTCTGTATCTTTCCATGTTTCTATCTCCTGTCTATTTACATTTATTTTTTATCTATCTTAATTTTCACGTGAAAACGTGAATTTCTATCTTATCCTATTGATATTACTAATCTTTCAGTATGTGATTTTATGTTGGTAGGACGTGATTTTTCACATGTCCTACCTTTAAGTATCTATTGTTCAATCTTTTCACTATCAGAACCTTCTCTTATCAAGTAGTTTTGGATTACATCACTAAGTATCTCAATCACAGCACTACATTTAACGTCTGTCTCAGTCATTTTCCCTATGTTGTCCATTTTGCACCTCTTACTTTAATGTTCTATTTAATTACAATTACTTGGCTCTAGTTTAATTTTCACTATTTCACTTTACTTTTCATTTAGCTTAAGTTTTATTACGTACACTGGTGTTGTTATAGCATTTATCTTTCTCTTTCTAGTTAGTCTACCTTCTTCATAGTCTAGCTTTCCTTCTTTCTTCAATTGATCTAGTACAACGTTTGTATCTTCAAACTTTCCTTGTTTCATTATCTCTTCAAACTTATTCTTTAAGATTGCAATCTCCAATTCTCCGTTTGGTAGCTCTTTTCTACTTCCCCAGTAGTCTACATTAGAGTTGCTTTCTGTGCCACATTTGAACTTAGATGCATTAGTTTCTACGTATTGTATCAACCAATCCTCAGCTTTTCTTTTAATCCCTCTTCTCTGTATGCTCTTTACTTCTGTCTCAACCAACAACCCTCTTATTCCTTCTATGTCTAAGTGTATTCCATAGTCTCTATACCCTGCATTTATTAGTGTTGCAGTTAGTGTTACTAAAGCATACTTAGATGAAGTTCTTCTAATCATATTATCTACTGTTCCACTTTCTTTTAACTTCTCTAAGAATATTTCCTTCTCTTTTTCAAATAGTAGTTTAATCTTATTTATCGAACAGTTAACCAACTTTTTTGCGAAACTGTATCCAAAAACTCCATAGTTTCTATTAGCTAATGCTTTTACTTCGTCAGAATGCTTTGCATCTTCTGTCCAAACTATCCCCTCTAACTCTAATGTCCTTACTTCTAGTCCAGTATTATTTTTAGCTCTACTTAGTATAGATGCCTCTCCATTAGAAATTATTGTAGTTGCCCAAGTTCCTGATTTTCTAAGTTCTATCTCTTTAGTAAGTCTAGCTTTGTCTTTTCCTCCAACAATATTGTAGATTAAGCTTGTTGTATCTTCTATTTTAGACATTGACAGCTCATCTAGTGCATATGCTACCCCATAGTTACCTGTAAGTGAGGTTATTAGTGCATTTTCTGTTGAATTCCAAGTATTATACAGTCCTCCTACTCCTAAATTCGGATTTCCCCAAACAGATATTGCTAACATTGTTGCCGTACTCTTACCTTTACTTGATTCAGTTACAAAATGTGCAAGTAAGGTGTTTATGTCCTCACATGACTTATTTAATTTAGCAACTACTGCTGAACTTACTCCTAGTGCAAATGCTAAAGACATGTTTCTATACGGCATTACTAGATTTTTTATGTCTTTTAAGTATTCATCTAATGTCCCTTTTGGTTTAATGTCTAATGAACCACAGTACCTACTATCTATGTTTATAGCATCATACAGTTTAAACACTTCTTTGCCATTGTACATGCAGTAACCTATTTCACTATGTATATTTCGTATCATTCCAAGATGTTTTTCTTGGTATGCAATTGCATTTATATGGTGCTTAGCATTTATCTCATTTACATCTGCTCCATCAGCACTAAGTTTAATGATTTCTCTCTTACTAGACACACGATCTTTTGGTACATTTAATTCAATTGTTTTACCCATGTAAGTAGTGTTAAGAGGGAGTGTTATCTTTCCTGTGTCTATGTTTAATTCTGGGGTCCCTAGTTTTAGTAAATTAGCAGTTTTGTCCCCTTCAAAAACCATTAGTCCTAACTTTTTAGAGATTAGTAAGTTATTATCTACCTCTTCAAACTCATCATTTTCTTGTGGTATACTTTCATCTTCATCATTTACAAATTCTACTTCAAGAGTATCTTTTTCCTCTGAACTTTCCTTAGTATCTATCACTTGAACCTCTTTATCTACTACTTGAATCTTTTGCGATGTATCTTCATTGACAGTAACTTTGTTCTCTAAGTTCATCTCCTTTTCTTTCTCTTTGTACCAATCTGGTACTATTAGTGGTTTCCTTTCAACTTTCTTTATAGCCATAGCAAATATTCCTCCTTGATGTTTTTATTAGTTGTCTTGTTGCTATGAACCTATATTATCACAGAAAGATCATACTGAAATGTATGGTTGTTACTATCTTTATTTCCCCCCCCTTAGGGATATTTTTGTGAATTTGTTACAAAAAAAATGACCTTATTGGCCATTTTTTGCAATTGATTCTATTTCTTTTAATGTCTTTGTTATCTTATTTTCTTTTAAGTTTGTATCTCTTCCTAAAAACTCTGCTATTTTTTTCAACTCATCTTCAGATATTTTATCTTTTATTGTATCCTTTTCTCTATACGTTACTTCTAATGCATCTTTTAACATACTTAGTTCTAAATCTATTAGCTTCTCTGCATCTTCAAATGTCGTCCAAAGAACATAGTGCCTTTTTTGTTTAACATATTCATCTACAATTTTGCTCCATTTATCATTTAATGCTTCTATCATTAGTGAGTATGCATCTACTAAAATTTCCGCATCTCTAGTAGTTAGACTATTTTCATACTTTGATGAAAGTATCTTTTTTTCTCCATTTTCTGTACCAAACTTTACAAATCCATCTGTTTCCTTTATATTGTATATGGTTTTTATGTTCTTATTTATACTTTTATTAGATATTTCTATTAGCTTTTCTTTCTTTTCATTAGCTTTTTGTAGAACATCTATCATTTCTACATATTCTTTTCTTAGTATTTCACAATACTCTCTGTCTTCACTATCTCTACATGACCCAAGAACTCTATCAAATGCTTTATGTACAAATTCAAGCTTTTCTTCATTTTTTACCTGATTTAGTTTATTATTTTTTATTTTACTTACAAATGAACCCTTTGTACTATCTTCTACTATGTATTGATGAATTACTTCTGCAACATTGAATGGGATAGTGTATCTATTTGAATTTTTCTGAAACTCTTTGATATCCCTATCTAAATTTTTAGCAATTAGAGATATTTTTAATTTTTGTTCATCTCTATAGTTTTTATAGCTACTATCTAAAGATGTATTCAATTCACTTCTTTCTATATTGTATCTTTCACAATAAGCATCTGCAATTATATCATTCAATGACCTTTCTTTAGTTTCCAAAGGAGTTACCATTTCATTTAGCTGTTCTAACATATTTTTCATTTATCTATCTCCTTATCATTTTTTTAGTATTAGTCTATTTTATACCAATATAGCTTTAGTAGAAACCATCAATTCTATTGCTATGCAAATTCCTAATCCTAGTACTGCTCCTATTACAAATCCCCACATTTTACTATCCCTCCTTATTTTAGTATTCTTTTCTTTGTTGTATTACTGTCTTGAAAATTGATATTCCAAATGTTACTCCTGCTACAAATAGTTCTACTGACATGTTTTTTCCTCATACTTGTTAAGAATCTCTTTTAGCCTACCTACAAACTCTTTTGAGAACACATTTTGTTTTATTGATAGTTCCATCAACTTTATTAAGTCATCTTCTGGTAAGTCTAGTGGTCTTACTATCAGTTGTTCTTTCTTTCTTATTGTATCTTTAAAGTACACAAACCTTATTTCTTCTTGATTTAATCCCTTTACAAAAATCTTCTCTATTCCATATGCAACATTATTGTCTCTTATTTTTGCTTGTCTTAATACTAAGCAGTATTTGGTGTTTTTTGTTACTTTACTCATTACAATTCTCCTTCTAGTACTCTTCACTTAGCATCATAGTTGAATATTCTCCATCATTAATTACAAATATCTTTACTTTAGAATTTATTCCCACGTTTCTTACTACAATTTCTTTTTTGTACTTCGGCACTTCTTGTCTGTGTTCTATCTTTAATAAGTTATCCTTTACAGGCTCTATCTCGAAGACTTGTAAGTAGTCCTTTTTTACTGTCACATCTTCTATCATTGACCATAGTAGTAGCTGTATTTCAAATGGTATTTCCTTTGAAACACCTCTCGTTGAGTATCTATCTTTATCTAACATTTATCTTCATCCTTTCATTTTGAACATAGAAAAAGAGATAGTATTTTATATACTATCTCTTCTGAACTACTCTTATTCTTCTATCTTTACTTTAGCTCTTCTAACATTTCGTAGAATCCTGATTCTACTTTCAACTCTTCTATTTTTTCATCAAATTTATAAATCTTCTCTTTTAACTTAGCTTCTAATTGAATTAGTTTCTTATCCCCTGTAACTTGAAGTACTCCTTTATTCCAATTGTCTACAATAGTATCAACTAGGCATTCTGATATTTCTACATACGCATTTAGTACTTCTTTACCTTCTTTTGTTTTCATCTTAGTTTTTTCTAAATCTTTTATTATTTTCTTTGCTTCTTTTTTGAACTCACTTTTACTCCCTGAGTTATCATATGCATCTGATATTGCTAAGCTAGTTGTACTTATTTCTGATACTTTATTGTAGTCATCTGAATATGTACTTGAACTCATACTTGTATTTGTACAGCCTGTTATCATAGCAATCATTATAGTTGTTACTATTATTGTAAATACGTTTTTATTTATCATGCTTAATTACTCCTCATTACCATTAATTTTACTTCCAATAAAACCTATTATCGCTAGTATTACTCCTCCAATTACTAACCATTTTAGTAATCCAAGTACAAATCCTCCTAGCAACATAAATCCTGCTGTAGTAAGTAAGACACATGTAAACCAAAAGCTTGCTATTGCTCCACATCCAAAGTATGTAATATTAACTGATTCATTTATAAGAAAAAATATTACTGTTCCTACTATTAATCCTAAAATTGCTGACATTCTCAATTTCCTCCAAATGTTATTATTCTGTACTTAATTTATTTACCAACCTTTTTACCCATCTATCAGAGTAACCTAGTTCTCTAGCCATCTCTCTTAAGCTTTTCTTATCCTTATTTTCAATGATGTACTTTTTTACGTACTTATCTGAATGCAATTTCATAGGTAGATTTATTTGTTGACCTTTATAGTGCTTATGTATCATCTTTACAATTTCTTCACCTAAGATCTCTACCATTTCTGCATAGATTCCTCTATAGTCACTCTTATCTTTTTTCATGATTCACCTCCTCTGTCAGTACCTATTAATAATAACTACTTCTTTAGAAAGTTTCTTCTGTAATTATCCCTTGAAAAGTTCCACCTATTGTTCCTTTGTTTTACTCTTCTAACTCTGCGTATTTGTATTGTATTCCTCCTATTGAAAAAGCTTCTTGTGGATATAGTTCTAGTGTTTCTTCCAAGTCCCCACTATCCACAATTTCATCTATCATTTCATCTTTAGTTGTCTTGTTTATCCACATTTCAATTATAGTTTCTTTTTCAAATAGCTTATCCACATAGTACTCTTGGTCTAGCCGATCTTCTAATAATTCTCTCGCATACTCTTTTAAGTACCTTTCATCTTGATAGATTAGATATTCTTCTATCTCTATGTACTTATTTGATTTTAGCTCCTCAATGCACTCCTTAGATTTGTGTATGCTTATTGGTTTTATTTCTAAGTTGTACCAAACAAAAAATGTTACTACGTCTTCGTCTACTTCATCAATTTCTTGTAGCATCTCTAGCAACTTATTTGGATTTCTCATTAGGTATGCTTGTAACTCTTCATCTTTTAAGTTAGTTACTATGCTTTCAATGTTTTTCTTAGTAGCTTCATCTATTTTATTGTATTTTTCTACTAGCATTTGTAACTCTGTGAAAAATAGTTTATTTAGTATTTCTGAGTTTTGATTTATCATCTTAGTTCTCCTCACATTCTATTAGATTCTTTAGTTCTTTCTTACAAACAACTACTATTGAAAAGTCATTTGAGCACAAAAATAGAGCTGAAATGTATTCAGCTCCTTCTATTTCGTCTATGTATTCAGGTATTATTCCTTTTAGTTGATGTTTTTTTAACTCTTCTATCCCTTCTTTATCTACTACAGCTACGTATCCACCTAAGCTTTTCGCAGTTCTTTCTGTACCATAGTTTTCATCTAGTATCTCTATAGTGGTTTCTATTGCAGATAGTACTTCTGTCGGTAGCTCCTTTACTAAATCCAAGTCTTGTTTTTTCCAAATGATTATTATCATTACTCTTCCTCCTTATTTTTGGAAACAAAATATGCTAGATGAAGTATATTTGCTCCATCTAGCTCTATCGTAGTTATAATATATATTTGAAGTTAGCTTTTACTACAGTTTATTTCTTCTTTCTCAAAGTACCTTACATTATTCCAGTTTACTTCTGGATTTTGCTTATTCATGAATCTTTCTAACACTAGATTTTTTAGAAGATTTTCAACTACTTCATCTACTGTATCTTCATCTGTTAATTCTATTTCATAGTAGTTCCAATCTTCAAAATGTATTTCTACTATGTATCTACTTATATCTTCTGTATTATCTATGTAGATAGTAGTTCGTTCTCCAAATATTCTATCTGCTATTGATTGATATATTTGTCTATTTTCTCTAAAGTTCTTATCTACTTTATTTATTTCCTCTATTATCATTTGTTTGTATTTTCTTTTCATCTTATACTCCTCTAATTAAAAAAGTGGATAAATATTAAGTATACTTAATATTCACCCACTTTATATCTACTAATCTTCTCTTGTAATTGCTACTTCATTTAAACTATCTAATCTATTATAATATTCATCTAACAGTTTTTTACTTGACTGAGCTAATGCTCTAGCTAAAGCAGGTGGTACAGCATTCCCTACATGTTCACATCTTTTTGAATGGCTTCCAAAGAATTTGTAATCTATCGGAAATCCAGTAATAGCCGCGGCTTCTCTAACTGTTATGCTCCTATGTTCTACTGGATGTACTGGGAAATTACTATGTCCTGGTACTAATGTTGGACTACATTTATTTCCATCTAATCTCATAGTACTCCCTCTTGAATAAAACTTACTTATTTTTAAATCATCAGGTAATTTATCTATATGATTTGCAATACTGTCACCTGCTGGTATATATTTAAATCTTTCTACAGTCTTTGGATTATGCTTCATAGGTAAGTTATCTATATCTTTATCATCTGAATAATCTATCTCTTCAAATGCATCAAATATAGTTTTAGGTTTTAGTAAATTATCATTTTCTCTATCTACTAAATCCTTAGACCCCTTCTCTATAGTTTCATCCATATGTGTAGGTTTAGGGAATTCAAATGGTATACCCACATCTGTCCTTACCGCAACAATTATAATACGCTCTCTCTTTGTAGCAGAACCATACCATGCTGAGTTTAATACTCTGTGATATACATCATATCCCATTTGACTATATATATTCTTTATATCATCTATTACAGAAATTAAATATCCTTCTCTCTTTATATCTTTTAGTAAAGCTTCTTTTTTATTTCTTAATATTTTACCCTCATCTTCAAACTCCTTAGTTATCCCCCCAATTTTCCTAAGATGTGCTTTCTTTCCTTTATAATTCTCCAATTCTTTCCATAGCTCATCTATTTCATTTCTTATCTCTATTGGAGTATCTTGAGATAACACTTCTGCATTTATAAGCCCTGGTACATTTTCTATTATACTTATCTTAGGCTTAATCTTATCTATTATCTCTAGTTGTTTGTGGTAAAAGTAGTTTCTTTCATCATTTGGGCATCTCTCTCCTGCCATACTGAAACCTTTGCACACTATTCCGCCAAAGAATACATCTGCTTCTCCTTGAGACATACCTGTTTTTTCAAGCATCTCATTAGGATCTATGTCTATTATACTTCTTAAATCTACCATTGCTGTCTCTCTAATTTCTGGATTGTTGTATAAAAGAGTCTCTATACATTTATCATTTATATCATTTACATATTTAGATACAAATCCTTCTTGCTTAAATCCAATGTGTGCTCCTCCGGCTCCTACAAAAGTCTCAAATATTGTATACATATTGTTTTTGTCACGCTCCTCTATTTTATCAAACTATAGTACCTATCAATATATTCATAGGCTATTGAATTATCTTTTATTTCTTTTTTCAAACTATTTTTATTAAATTTACATGGATTGTATTTTATAGTTCTTGTTGAATTTCTTGGTGCAAAATCTATACATCCATAATCATCTCTCAATATATTTAACCAGCTCGACATATACCTTCCATCAGACTCTGTTAGGAATAATACATCTCTTCCTCTAAAGTTATTTCTAATTTCTTCACATATTTTAGTATTATTTAAGGATACAACAGACTGACCATTCAGTTCAAGTACCTTAAATATTTGCTCTACATATGGACTTAAATATGTTTCAAAAACATCTGATGCAAATTCTTCGTAATCTTTAGCTCCATATGATATGCCTATTGCAGTTGGCATATTATCAGTATTTATGAATCCTAAAGATGCTAATGATATGAATGCATTCCTCCAATTTCTATTATTATGTGTCTCTAACTTCATTAAGAATTCTTGTTCCATTTTACTTCTATTACACTCTGTTTCTCCTTTTAGTTTAAGATAGCTTAAGTGCTTTAAAAGTATATATAACTCATACATTCTATTATCTCTTATATAATATTGACTTATCGTAACCAATTGTCTGTATTGAGCTTGTTCTAATTTATTTAGTTCGTCTCTAGTTATTTCTCTTACAGCATGTGTACTATCATTTACTTCTATTATCACAGCTTTTTCAGGATATTTAAGTAGTCCTATATTAAATTTACAATTTCTTATTAGTGATGATGGAAAGCAAAATATTGGCTTTGCATTGCAATCAAATTCATATCCTTTAGTAGATAGTTTCTTATCTATAAAGTTTTCATATTGCATTATTTGACCAATTCCTCTTACATAGTCAGTTACACTAATATTCGAACCCTTACATTCTATTATAGCTTTTACACAATTCTCTTGCTTTATAGTAAAATCTGCTGTAATTTCATTTATATAGCTATCTTCGTGTATGAATTCACACTTATCAAAATCAGAACCTATTATACTGCATATATCTTTTTGTACATTACTATCTTTAATTATTAAATCATGTAGTTTAAACTCTTCCATAACTTAATCCCCCTAATATTATCTTTAACTAACTTATGATACTATACATATATATTTTAGTCAAAAATTTAAAAGGATTTCAGCTATACTTTTAAAATTAAAAAATGTATTGATTAAAAAACCAATACATCAATCTTTATTTAACAAACTTATCCTCTTTTGTATACTTTTCAAAACCGCGCTCCGTTACTTGTGATACGGTTCACCATTATTTATTCTATAAGCTCTATATACCTGTTCTAATAATATTAACCTCATAAGTTGATGAGGGAATGTCATTTTAGAAAATGATAATTTATAATCGGCTCTACCTAGTACTTCATCAGATAAACCTAAAGAACCTCCTATTACAAATGTAATATGACTATTCCCTCTAATAGCAAGTTTACTCATAGTATCTGCTAACTCTTCCGAAGATAAATTCTTTCCATCAATAGCTAAAACTATAACATAACTATTACTCTTAATCTTACTTAAGATTTTTTTACCTTCTTTATCTTTTATCATAAGCATCTCTTTTTCACTTAGGTTCTCAGGTGCCTTTTCATCATCTAATTCAATTACATCTAGCTTACAGTATTTAGTCAATCTTTTCTTAAACTCATCTATCCCTAACTTTAAATATTTTTCTTTAATCTTGCCGACACAAACTATGTTTATATTCATATATTTCTCCTTATTCTTTTACAGAAGTTTATAAACATCTGAAACTTCACTTCTTGATAATACATCCAATTTTATATCTTGTCCTACAATTATATTATTTTGTGCTAATATTCCTTTTGATGTTTCATAAGCTAACTCAGGAAAATTATTTTCTTTACTTAAATGAGCTAATAGTATTCGTTCCGTTCCTTCTTTTACAAGCTCTACACAAAATTTTCCAGCATCTTCATTCGATAAATGTCCTTCTTCTGACATTACTCTCCTCTTTAATGAATATGGATAGCTTCCCATCATTAACATATTTGGATCATAATTCGACTCTAAAACAACTAACTTAGATTTATATAAATGTTTTCTTATATTTTCGGTTATTTGACCTATATCTGTTGCTATCGATATCTTATCATTAGTTCCTGCATAGAAGTTATATCCAACTGCATCTTCAGAGTCATGTGGTATTGAAAATGGTCTTATTATTATGTCTCCTAATGAATAAGTTTTATCATTTTCAAAGACTTTCATGTTACTATCTTTTATATCTCCAATTTTATCTTTCATTGAACACCATGTTTTTATATTTGCAAAAATAGGTATATCAAACTTTCTAGATATTATTCCTGCACCTTTTATATGATCAGAGTGCTCATGTGTTATAAATATTCCTTTTACTTTATCTATATCAACTTCGATATCTTTTAATCCTGTAGTTATTCTCTTACCACTAAGGCCTGCATCAACTAATATATTAGTGTCTTTATACCCTACATAATGACAATTTCCGCTACTTCCACTTCCTATTGAACAATATTTTAGCATCCTGCCACCTCTTCTTCATAGTCTCATTAGATTATATTATACCAAAAAAATAGAGCATTAAATATTTTTTAATGCTCTATTTTAAATCTATTTATATTCACTTATAATTTTGTCTATATCTACTCCCTTTTCTTTCCACAGTTCAACAAATTTAGCTCCATTTACATTTTCATACATATACTTACTATAATATTCTTTTAATGTAGCAAAAAATATATCATCCCCTACTTTATTTCTTATTTCATTGAAAATCACAGCACCCTTAGTATATACATTTAAGCTATAGTCAGTTGAATCTTTATATTGAGTTGTTGCTTTAAAAATGTTCTGACTTAAATAGTTTCTACTTTGAATCTCCATAGTATTCATAAGTCTAGACCCTACATCTTTTCCATATTTGTTTTCAAAATAAAGTACAGTAGAATATTCAGTAAGAGCTTCATCTAGCCAAGGCTCACTTATTTCGTCATTACCGATTACCGAGTACCACCATTGATGTGCAGTTTCATGAGCTATAATGTATTCTAATAAGAATTTTTTATTTTCTTTATATATACTTTGGTCTATCATTACCAAAGTTGGGTATTCCATTCCTCCAATATAAAAATCACTAGCTACTACAGAATACGTATCGTATGGATATTCACCAAATAAATTACTAAAAATTTTTATAGAATCTTTTGCTACTTCTGTCGTATATTCAGAAAACTCACTATTTAAATTATATGTATTTATCAATACTCCCTTATATGAATCAGTATCAATATCAAATTTATCACTTAATATAAAAGCAAAATCTCTTACTTTTTTAGCTTCTATTTCATAAAATATTTTTTCATCATCATGTTTTTCACTAACTATCTTTCCTGTGCAACCAACATCATACTTTCTAGGTATTAATATACTTACATTAAAATCACTAGTATCACTATAAAAAGGATCACCTACAGATTCATAACTTTTTAAATTCCAACCTCTATCATCATATACACATGCTATAGGAAACCAATTAGTTACATTTATAGTATTTTCCCCATATCCAAATCTTCCTAAACAATTTGGTATTTTTATAGTATACTTCAAATCTATTGAAATTTTTTCATTGCTTTTAATTGATTTTCCCAAATTTACCTTTAATATGTCATTTTTATCTCCAGTTATACTATATTCTAACTTATCATTATTATTAAGTACATTTTTTACATCTATATACCCTTCATTAAATCCATTTGGATATGCTTGTGACATTTCACTTTCTTCAAAAGGAGCCAATTCTTTCTTTGAAAATGCATTTGGGTATATGTGTAAGTATATCTTGTCTATTTCTTTTCCAGTTTTATTTACATAAATTATATTTTGGTTACACATCATTCTTTTACTTTCATCATCCAAAATAACATCTATTGTATATTGATTTCTACTTTCCTCTTTAATTTTAGATGTTTCTTTAGAATCATTTTTATTAAATAGATATATCCCCCCTCCTAACAATATTATTAACACAATTATGCTCAAAGTTATTCGTCTTATCTTTTTAGTAAATTTAATAACCAAATTATCTCCTCCTATTTTTCATGAATAATTTGAAAAAATATTTACAAGATAAATTTGTAATACCTTTTATGATATAATCTAATCTGAGGTGATAAAATGTTTTTTAAGGAAGTAAATGAAATAGATTTAGGTGAAACTACAATTGCCAATATCTTCATAGATATATTTATGCCTATGGCAAATGGTTTATACGTAAAAGTTTATCTTTTAGGATACAGACAGGCTTGCGATTCTAGTTCAAATCCTAAATTTGACAATAAATCAATTGCTAAAAATTTGAACGTCCCATTATCAGATGTAATTGATGCTTGGAAGTTTTGGGAGAAAAAAAGCATAATTAAAATGCATAAAAATGACGGATTAAATGATTATGACTACTCTATAGAATTCTTAGACCTAAAGAGATTTTATATGGAAAATATGCATATTAATACAACCTCTATAAAATCTAATAGTGATAGCATTGTTTCCGTTGCTGAAAATCCTAGCATTAGAAATATGTTTAACTCTATTAACAAAATAATTGGAAGATATCTTGATCCTGGTGAGAAAATTAATATATTAGATATTATGAATAAGTATAATCTTGATCCAGATATGATTATATATGCTTATCAATATGTAAAAGATAAACACGGTGCTGCTCGTCCAGTTAGATACATTGAATCTATACTGAGAAGTTGGTATGATTCTAATTTATATACACCTCAAGATATAGAAAATAGTTTTGCTGTAAGAAAAGAAAGATATATACTATATAAAACTATATTCAATGAATTAGGATTTTATAGACAGCCTTCTAAAGAAGAAGAGCGCATAATGAATGTTTGGTTAGATAAATACAACATGGATATAGAGGTAATTCTTGAAGCATGTTCTAAATCTAAAAATGTATCAAAACCATCTATATCTTATATAAATGGAATAATTGAAAAGTGGAAAGATAAAAATGTAAAAACTTTAGAAGATGTTAAGTTATTAGATGAAGAGCATAAAACTAAAACAGAAAAGAAGTCATCTAATAATAAAACTAGTAATATTCCTCAAGTAAAAACTAGATATCATAATATAAATCAAACTTTTACAAATTATAGTCCTGATGAACTAGAAAAATTACTTCAAGAAAGTCAAAAAGGTAAATTTAAGTAGGTGATTAAATGAAAGAATCTAAATTAAGAGAGATTTTAGTTTCATATGAAAGAAAGCGTGATAAGGCTGAATCAGATTTAGAAATTAGAAAAAAAGATGTATACAACCAAATTCCAGAAATAAAAAATATCGATGATGAAGTATCTAAAATAGGTTTAAAATTAACTAAACTAGTTCTATCTAATCCATCTAATAAAGATGAAATTTTACTTCAATCAAAAGAAAAAATGGCTGAGCTTCGATCTAAGAAAGAGTTTTTATTAAAACAGTATAAAGTTCCAGATTGGTATTTGGATGTGCAGTATAACTGTAATATATGCAATGATAGAGGATTTTTAAAAAATGGAAATAAGTGTAACTGCTTAAAGCAAGAAATTATAAATGATGCCTACAAGATGTCTAATTTATCTAGAGTATTAGATAGCCAAAATTTTTCTACTTTAGATACATCAATATTTTCAAAAGAAAAAATATCAGCCTCTAATGTTTCTCCATATGAAAATATTTTAGAAATAATATCTATTGCCGAATTGTTTATTATGCATTTTGATAAAGATAATGGAGAAAATTTATTATTTTATGGCGATACAGGCCTTGGAAAAACTTTCATGTGTAACTGTATAGCAAAAGAACTTTTAGATAAAGGTTACCTTGTAATATATCAAACAGCATTTAAAATGTTTGAAATTATTGAAGACTATAAGTTTAAAAATTCTGATAGCCATATAAGTAAAGATAATTATGAAAACTTATTTGACTGTGATTTGCTAATAATAGATGATTTAGGAACAGAACTTACAAATTCATTTACTAATAGTGAATTATTTAATATTATAAATACTAGACTATTATCAGGAAAGAAAACAATTATATCTACAAATCTATCACCTATGCAACTAGGCTCAGAATATGCTCAGAGAATTTTCTCTAGAGTTTTTGATAGGTTCAAAATGGTTAAATTTATAGGTAAAGATTTAAGGTGGGAAAATAAAAAGTAGAAGAAAATACTTAAGGTATTTCTTCTACTTTTTATTTTAATTATCTATTTGTTACCTCTGTTAGTAGCTTTATAAAATCTATACAATCATTTTCACTTGTTGCAAAAGAAGTAACAAGTCTTATCGCTCTTCTTTCCTCATCAACTTTTTCCCATATATTAAATCCATAGTATCTTTCTAATTCATTAATTATGTTATTGCTAAATATAGGGAATATTTGATTCGAAGGTGAATCTACTAAAAACTCATACCCAAGTTTTTTTATACCATCTCTTAATATATCTGCCATATAATTTTCATGACGTCCTATTTCAAGGTATAAATCATCTTTAAATAATTCTAAAAACTGAATTCCAAGTAATCTGCCTTTAGCAAGCATTGCTCCTTTTTGCTTTAAATTATATCTAAAGTCAGCTTGTAAGTCTTTATTACATATAACAAGGGCTTCTCCTAAAAGCGCACCATTTTTTGTTCCACCTATATAAAATAAATCAGTTAATCTACTTATATCTTCAAATGTTAAATCATTCTCTTTACAAGAAAGTGCAGATCCTAATCTTGCACCATCCATAAATAATAATAAATTATTTTCTTTACATACATCATTTAAGTCTTTTAACTCTGATTTTGTGTATATTGTACCTATCTCTGTTGAATTCGATATATACACTAATTTAGGCTTAACTACATGCTCATTTGTGTATTTACTTAAAACAGCTAAAATATCCTCTCTTCTAAGTTTACCATCTTTAACATTTACACCTATTACCTTATGCCCTGTAGACTCTATTGATCCAGCTTCATTTATATATATATGCCCAGTATTAGCTGATATAACAGCTTCATAAGGCTTTAAAAAAGCCGATATGGCTATTAAATTAGTTTGTGTTCCTCCTGATATAAAATGAACATCTACATCTTTATTATTTAGTTTATTTTGTATTAATTCCTTAGCTTCTTCACAATATGTATCTTTACCATACCCCTCACATTGTTCTAAATTACTCTTTAATAAGCTTTCTAATATCTTAGGATGAGCCCCTTCACTATAATCATTCTTAAAACTATACATATTTTCCCCCCATATTCTTTTATAATATATAAATTTATACTACCATCTTTAGATAAAATTCTCTATATTTTTATTTTAAACAATAAAAAAAAACGCTTAGACTAATCTAAGCGTTTAATTGGAGCTGGTGATAGGAATCGAACCTACAACCTGCTGATTACAAGTCAGCTGCTCTACCGTTGAGCCACACCAGCAAAGTGTGTTTTGGCGACCTGGAAGGGACTCGAACCCTCGACCTCCAGCGTGACAGGCTGGCATTCTAACCAGCTGAACTACCAGGCCGCATAAATGGTGGGACTAACAGGGCTCGAACCTGTGACCCCCTGCTTGTAAGGCAGGTGCTCTCCCAGCTGAGCTATAGTCCCGGGAATGGTGACCCATAGGGGAATCGAACCCCTGTTACCGCCGTGAAAGGGCGGTGTCTTGACCGCTTGACCAATGGGCCATAAATGGTGATCCATCCGCGACTCGAACGCGGGACACCCTGATTAAAAGTCAGGTGCTCTACCGACTGAGCTAATGGATCATCTTTCATGTTTTGTAAGTTACTTTTTTCGACTTATTTCGTCGTTTCTCTCACTCACAAATACTATTATATATACTTTTATATATTTCGTCAACACTTTTTTAAAACTTTTTTTATTTTTTTATTTTATTTTCTTAAAAGGCAGTATTTTCAATATATCCAAGGATTATTTTTTTATACTGCCTTTTATTTTTATTAAAAAAACATACTTTTATGCACAAGATTTTATTTTTTCTTTTTTAAATTCTTTAATTAAAAATATACCTACTATTATCATAGCTCCTATATCTGAAATAGGCTGAGATATCCAAACCCCATTTAATCCAAATAGTTTTGGTATTATATAAATTATAGGTATTAATAAAATTACTTGTCTTAATAGTGTTAATAACATTGATAACTTAGCTTTTCCTATAGATTGGAAATAAACTGGACCTAAAATACTTACACCTATTAGAGGTAGTGTTGTTAGATTTAAATTTATACCTTTAACTGCTAGTTTCATTAGTTCAGAATCATTGGTAAAGATACCTACAAATAATTCAGGAACTAACTTTACTGCTATAAGTCCTAATGTAAGTATTATAGAAGATATGATTAAAGCTAATCCTAATGTTTTCTTTGCTCTATCATATTGCTTTGCACCATAATTATAGGCAATTATAGTTTGCATTCCTTGGCTCAATCCAAATATAGGCATTAAGAACATAAGCAATACAGATGTTACTGCTGTCATCGCTCCAATAGCTAAGTCCCCTCCATATATTTTTAATACTTTATTTGTTACTAGATGTATTGATCCTGCTGCTAGCTCCATTGCAAAAGGAGTTAATCCTATTACTACAATTGTTCTTACTATTTTTTTATCTAGCCTTATATTTTTCAACCTTAATTTTAGTGTAGATTTTCCTTTTGTAAAATAATAACAAGCCCATATAAATACAAATAATTGACAAATTATAGTTCCTATCGCTGCACCTTTAATTCCAAACCCAAATCCAAATATAAAAATTGGATCTAAAATTAAATTTAAAATACATGTACTTATCATCATTTTTGCCCCAAGTTTCGGATTTCCTTCAGCTCTTATAGCTCCATTTAATGAAAATCCAGGTAAATTATATACTGCTCCAGAGCAAATTACACTCATATATTCTCTAGCATATTTTATAGTATGCTCACTAGCTCCAAATATATATAATACTTTATCTAAGAAAAATATAGATAATATACTTATCAACACACCTACAAATAATTCTAGGGCGAATGTGCTACCTAATATTCTTTCAGCTTCTTCTTTATTATTTTCTCCTAATTTTATCGATATATTTGTACTTCCACCTACTGATATAGCTACTGCAAATGCACCCATTATTGTAAACATAGGCATAGTTACACCTAATCCAGATATAGCTAATGCTCCTACATTTGGCATTGATCCTATAAAAGCTCTATCTACTGTGTTATAAAGAGAAGTTACCATCATTGCTAAAATGGCTGGCACAGAATACCTCAATAAAAGTTTCCCTACTCTTTCTTCTCTTAGTAATTTTTGATTTTCCATTTTATCACCTTATTTAACCATGTCATAAGTTATACATACTGGTTTATTATTTCTAGGATCTGATACTATCTCTGCATCTATATTAAATAATTCTTTTAAGTTTTCTTTAGTCATAACATCATGTGCATTTCCTTCACATACTATTTGACCTTTCTTGACTCCTATCATATGATCTGCAAACCTAGCTGCATTATTAAGCTCATGTATTACCATTACTATAGTTGTACCTTGTTTTTTATTTAATTCTTCTAATAGATTTAATACCTCTAGTTGATGCGCTAAATCTAAGTATGTTGTAGGTTCATCAAGAACAAGTATATCAGTTTCTTGTGCTAGAGCCATTGCTATCCACGCTCTTTGTCTTTGTCCTCCTGATAGTGCTTCTATTTGTCTATCTCTAAATTCTGATATACCAGTAACTTCTAATGCCCAATCTATTATATTATTATCCTCTTTTTTTAATTTTCCAAAACCGCTTTGATGAGGGAATCTCCCGTATGCTATTAATTCCTCTACAGTCAATCCACTTGGAGCTTGTGGACTTTGTGGTAAAACTGCCATCACCTTAGCAAGATCTTTTGTTTTTTGACTATTTATATCTTTTCCATTTATATAAATGTTTCCGCTTTTAGGTTGTAAAATTCTCGCAACAGTCTTTAATATTGTTGATTTTCCACAACCATTAGCTCCTATTATTGTTGTTATTTTTCCTTTTGGAATACTTAGACTTAAATCTTTAACAATATCTAAGCTTCCATATGATATATTTAAATCTTTAGTTTCTATACAAGACATATTACTACTTCCTCCGTATTAAAGGTAATTATATTTTCAAGTTTAATCAGCTAACATTAAGTATATAAAATAAGGAACTCCTATTATTGAAATAACTATTCCTACTGGTATCTCCATAGGAGCCAATAAGTTTCTAGATATAGTATCTGCTATTAATAAAATTAATGCTCCTATAAGAGCAGATGTTGGTATTAACCTTTTATGTTTTGGACCTACTAATCTTCTAGCTATATGAGGAGATACTAGTCCTAAAAATGCTATACTACCTGCTACAGATGTAGCAACACCAGCTAAAATAACTGCATATATTATTAATCTTCTTCTTTCCTTCTCAACATCTGCACCTAATCCGGTAGCAACTTCATCCCCCAAATTTAATATATCTAAATATCTAGATTTATAAAGTGTAATCCCCATAAATATTAATATAAATGGTAAAACAGCCATTACATACTTCCAATTTGTTCCCCATATACTTCCTGATGTCCAAGCTAATACTCTATTGAACTCTTGTGTAGTAAATTTAAGTTGGAATATCGTAAGTAAAGATGTAAATGCAGTATTTATACCAATACCTACTAACAATAGCATTGATGAATTAATACCATTTTTCCATGCAAGAATGTATATTAAGAATGCTCCAAATAAAGCACCAGACAATGCTACTATTGGCATTGTAAATACTGTGAAATTACTAACACCATCATATACATTCCCATTCATAAAATATATATATGCAACTACAAATAATGAGGCTCCAGAGTTTATCCCTAATATACCAGAGTCGGCCAAGTCATTTTTAGTTACACCTTGGAGTATTGCACCTGCTACTGCAAGAGCAGTTCCTATAAGAATTCCAATTACTATCCTAGGCAATCTCAATCTAAATAAAGCTATTTCATGCGCCCTTGAACCTTGCCCTAAAAAAGTTTTTATCACATCTATAACTCCAATTTTTAAAGATCCCATATTTAAACTTACTAAAAATGTAATTATTATTAAAGAAGTTATAATTCCTATTGTATATATAAATTTTTTATCTTTTTTTACATCTATCATTTATTTATTTTCCTTTCTTACAAGGTATATAAACATTGGAACACCTAATAAAGCAGTTAATGAGCCAATTGGTGTTTCATATGGTGGGTTTATCATCCTAGCTATAATATCACTATATACTAATAATACAGCTCCTAATATCATTGATGCTGGTATTATGTATTTATAATCAGAACCAACAATAGACTTTACAATTTGAGGTACTATAAGGCCTACAAATATAATGTTTCCTGCAACTGAAACCGATGCTCCAGTTAATAATATAACTATTAATAAACATATAAGTCTAACTAAGTTTGTATTTTGACCTAATCCTATAGCAACATCTTCACCTAAACTTAAAATCGTTATTTTAGGTGCCATAAACATTGCTCCTACAAGTCCTATTCCTCCTACTATTAATAGTAAATTAACACCTTGCCATTTAGCACTTATTAATCCTCCAGATATCCAAAAGCTTAGTTGTTGAGATAAATTAAAGTACATAGCTATTCCTGTTGCTAACGATATCAATAGTGTACCTAGCGCTGTACCTGCTAAAGCTAATTTAACTGGATCTACTTTTCTAGCTGACCTAGAACTTACAAAATAAACTAATAAACCACTTATACTTGCGCCTAAGAATGCAAATATCATTAATACAAAACTATTTATAATTAAGTCTGGAAATATCTTTTGTAATACAAATGCTATTGCTATTGTAAATGTCGCACCTTGAGTTATACCCATTACAGAAGGCTCTGCAATTGGGTTTCTTGTAATTCCTTGCATTATTGCTCCTGAAACTGCTAAAAAACCTCCGACCAAAGCAGCTGCAAGCGCTCTTGGAATTCTAACATCTGTAATTATTTTATTACTTAAGTTTACTTCACTACTAAACAAACTTTGAACTATTGTTTTAATATCAATATTTTTTGCACCAATTGAAACTGATAAACCTATACCAACTATAAGAAGTATTATTCCGATTATCATTAACAAATAAGTTTTAGTTCTTTTTTTAGATCTACCCATCTTATACCCTCCTTAAATTGGTAAATTACACATTTTCTATAGAAACGGAAATAGTAGGTGCAAAAATAAACCTATTTTATACACCTACTTAATTATATTATTTTATTAATTCATCTTTTAATTGTTCTAATAATAACTCTCTTCCTATTGGATTATAAGCTTGAGAGAAGTATGGACTTGCATCTAGTATAGTTACATTTCCATCTTTTACAGCTCTTATTTCAGACCAAACTGAACTTGATTCTAAGTTTGCCTTTTCTGATGCATCAGCTATAACAACTATGTGATCCGCATCTATCTCAGCTAATCCTTCAATCGAAACTGTTGGTAATGTTATACTATCTTGAGCAGGCATATTTTCAGGTTTACTAAGTCCCATATCAGTATTTATTATTGTTCCTATTCCACCTTCACTAAATACCATAAATTGCCCCGAAGTTGCTAAAACTGCAACATAAGTTTGTTCACCATTTGATTCTTTTATTTCATTTCCTAAAGACTCTGCTTTTTCATAATAAGCATCTAACCATTTTTGAGCTTCATCTTTTTGATCAAATAATTCTGCTATTCCTAATAATTTAGCTTCCCAATCATTAGATAAATCTTCTATCATAACTACTGGAGCTATTTCTGATAATTCTTCATATATTGGCTCTTGTCTTTCTGCCATTATTATTAAGTCTGGTTCTGCTGCTATTATAGCTTCAACATCCATAGTTTCCATCATAGAGTGTCCAACTACTGTTGCATCTCCTAATTTATCTTCCATGTATGAAGGTATACTATCTGTAGCGTATGAATCTACATTCGCTGTAGCTACTGGAACATGTCCTAATATAGCTAATTCTTCACTACTTCCAGAAATATCTACTATACGTTCTGGGTTAGAAGGTATTTCTACTTCACCTTTTACAGAGTTTACAACTCTAGTTTCTTCTTTTGCATTATTTGAATCATTATTACTTGAGCATCCTGTTAATATTCCGATAGATAGTGCTGCTACCGTAAGTAATGCTATAGATTTTCTTTTTCTCATTTTCTACCCTTTCCTTTATATTCTTATAATCTGTATATATTCTATCATCATTTTTAGCTAATGATAATCACTATCATTATATTTGTATCTTTATTATATCTTCTTTTTTGTATTAGTCAATATATTTTAATCATATTTTTATTTTTTTTGATATTTTTCAACATTTTCTGACATTTATTAGTAATAACTATCATGCTTAGGATATATTTATATCATTTATTATCTAAACCTAAACAAAAAGAGCTTTATCAGAATATTTTACTCTGATAAAGCCCCTTTTATTTATAAATTATGCTATTATGCAAATATATTTTTTCTTATTATAGTTTGAGCTCTATTTGGTCCTACTGAAACCATATCTACATTAACTCCAACTAATTCTTCTATTCTAGCTATATATTTTTTAGCATTTTCAGGAAGATCTTCAAACTTCTCTACGTTAGTTATATCTTCATGCCAACCATCTAATTCTTCGTACACTGGCTCACATTTAGCTAAATCTTCTAATGATGCTGGGAAATCATTTATTATTTTATCTCCCATTTTGTATGCTGTACATATATTGATTTTATCAAATCCTGTCAGTACATCTAAAAGCATGAAAGATATACTAGTTAGTCCGTTTACTCTAGCAGCATATTTTACTATAACTGAGTCAAACCAACCACATCTTCTTGCTCTTCCTGTTACAGTTCCAAATTCATGTCCTTGTACTCTTATTCTTTCTCCAATTTCATTATCTAACTCTGTAACGAATGGCCCTTCTCCAACTCTTGTAGTATAAGCTTTAACTATACCAACTACATCTTTTATCATATTAGGTCCAACACCAGCTCCTACAGCAAATCCTCCTGATATAGGATGAGATGACGTAACATATGGATAAGTTCCTAAATCTAAGTCTAATAAAGTTCCTTGTGCTCCTTCAAATAGTACTCTTTTACCTGCTTTTATTGCATCATAAACAATAACAGAAGTATCTGCTACATAGTTTCTTATTTTTTCAGCATATTCAAGATATTCATTATATATTTCTTCAAAATTGAACATAGCTTCTTTTCCATAAACGCCTATAACTAATTTATTTTTTGCATTTACTTGAGCTTCTAATTTTTTAGCAAAAATATCCTTATCCATTAAATCACATATTCTAATACCAGATCTCTCTGTCTTATCCATGTAACAAGGACCTATCCCTTTTTTAGTAGTACCTATTTTATTATCTCCTCTAGCCTCTTCAGCTAAAGCATCTAGTTCTTTATGATAAGGGAATACAACATGAGCTCTATCACTTATTTTTATATTACTAGTATCTATATCATTGCTATTAAGCATTTCTATCTCTTCCAAGAACCCTTTTGGGTCAAAAACTATTCCGTTCCCTATTACGTTTATAGTATTTGAGTTTAATATACCTGATGGTATTAAACGTAAAGCAAATTTTTTACCTTCTACAACTAATGTATGCCCAGCATTATTTCCACCTTGACCTCTTATTACTACATCAGCTTGTGTAGCAAGATAGTCTATTACTTTACCTTTTCCTTCATCTCCCCATTGAGATCCTACAACTGCGACTGTTTTCATGAACTTCACCTCTATTTCATTTTTTCGAACGCTCTACCTATTTATTCTATCAAATATTCGATGCATTTTCAAACCTTTTTGTCTACTACATTTTTTTAATATGTATTTTCAAAATAAATGATATAATATTGATACTTTAATTATTATTTCACTTAATCTATTTTAATATAAATGTTTATATATCAAATTTGTGGATATATATATATATTAAGACTTATATTCAACACATTTTCCCTATTAACTAATTTACATTTATAAACACTAAAAGCTGTGTAAAAGTGAAAAATTTACTTTTACACAGCTTTTCTTAGTTATCAACATACATTCTGTGGATAATGTGGATAATATTTCGTCTATTTTTCAATATTTATGGATATTTTAATATAAATATCCACATTATATATATTTTATAGAAAATTTGTTCTGTGGATACTTATTAATATTACATATCCCTAGCTTTATCTGCAAACTTTTGAACTTCACCTAACCAAACTAATTCAACAGACCCAGTTTCACCGTGTCTATTTTTAGCTATTAGTACTTCTCCAATATTTTTACTTTCTGAATCAGGATGATAATATTCATCTCTATATAAAAACATAACTATATCCGCATCTTGTTCTATAGAACCTGATTCTCTTAAATCTGATAACATAGGTCTATGATCTGCTCTTTGTTCTGGAGCACGAGATAACTGAGAAAGAGCAACAACTGGACAGTTAAGCTCCTTCGCTATTATTTTTAATGATCTAGATATCTTTGCTATCTCCTGTTGTCTACTTTCATTATTACCTTCACCTTCCATAAGCTGAAGATAGTCTATAAGTATTAAATCTAATCCTTTTTCTATTTTTAATTTTCTACACTTAGATCGTAGTTCTGATATTTTTATTCCAGGAGTATCATCTATGTGTATATTTGCATTAGATAAAACTGCCATAGCATCAATTATCCTTGGCCAATCATTTTCATCTAGTGTTCCCGTTTTTATCTTCTTTAATTCAACGTGTGACTGAGCTGCTAACATACGTTGTACTAATTGATCTTTAGACATTTCTAAGCTAAATACTGCAACAGACGCATCCCCTTTTAGAGCGGCATTTTGTACTAAATTTAGTGAAAATGCAGTTTTACCCATAGCAGGACGAGCTGCAATTAATATTAAGTCTGTTCTTTGAAGTCCATTTATTTTTTTATTTAAATCTTTGAACCCTGTAGTTATACCAGTTACATCACTTTTATTTGTATATAATTTTTCAATCATATCATAAGCATCTACTAAAACTTCATTTATAGATTTAAAGTCATCACTAGCTTTTTCTTGAGATATATCAAAAATTCTTTTTTCTGCTTTTTCTAATACTTCTTCTACTTTTACAGAATTTTCATAACCTAAATTTATAATATCATTAGAGGCTTTTATAAGCTGTCTAAGTACCGATTTTTCTTTTACTATATCAGCATAATACTTTACATTAGAAGTTGTAGGTACTATTGTAGAAAGACTTGTTATATAACTTATTCCTCCAACATCATCTAGATGTCCTTGTTTCCTTAATTCTTCTGTCAAAGTGATTAAATCTATAGGTTCATTTTTATTACTTAATTTAAGCATACTTTCATATATAATCTTATGAGCTTCTTTATAAAAATCACTTGATCTTATAGTCTCACTCACTGTAATTATTGCATCTTTATCAAGTAATATTGATCCAAGTATAGATTGTTCTGATTCCACACTATGGGGAGGTATTCTAGTTACGTCTTCCATTTATATCACCTCAAGTATACTATCTATTGTTTTTCTCTTACATCCACTCTTATTTTAGTTGTAACTTTTTGATGTATTTTTATTTCAACATTCATTGAACCTAATGTTCTTATCGGATCATTTAATAATACTTTTCTTTTATCTACTACTATTTCATGTTGTTTTTTTAATTGTTCAGCTATATCTTTAGAAGTTATTGACCCAAATAATCTTCCACCATCTCCAGCTTTTGAATATATTACTATATTCATTTCTTCCATTTTTTTACCTAATTCTAGTGCTGCTTCATACTCTTTTTGAGCTTTATTTTCTGCTGCTTTATTCTTTTCATTTAATTCCTTTACTGCTGTATTATCTGCTACTACTGCCATTTTTTTAGGTAATAAGAAGTTTCTTGCATATCCATCACTTACTTCTTTCACTTCACCTTTTTTACCCGTTCCCTTTACATCTTTTAATAAAATAACTTTCATCTAATCTTCCTCCTGTAAATATTGTTCTATTATTTCATATACTATTTTATAGGCATGGTTTAAACTCATATTTTCAAGCTGTGCTCCAGCTATATCCATATGTCCACCTCCACCTAATTTTTCCATAAGTACCTGTACATTTATATTTCCAAAAGACCTGGCACTTATAAATACAGTATCATCTTTTCTTCCTAAAACAAACGACGCTTCTATTCCTTTTACACTTAATAATTCATCTGCCGCCTGCGCAATTACAACATTTATATTTTCTATTTCTCTATCAGAATATGCTAATGCAATTTTGTTATTTATTATTTTTGAATTTTTTATAATATCTGCTTTTGTTATAAAGTCTTGGACATCTGAGTTAAATAATTTTTTAACTTCTACAGTATCTGCCCCTACCTTTTTAAGATAAGATGCTGCTTCAAATGTTCTAACACCTGTTTTAAATGCAAAATTCTTTGTATCTAAACTTATACCGGCTAAAAGGCCTTCTGCTGTTGTTTTATTTATTTTTATATCGCCTTCCATATATTGAACTAACTCTGTAACCATCTCACATGTTGAGGATACATATATTTCATGGAATAATAGTACTGCATCATTTATAAATTCCACCCCTCTTCTATGGTGGTCTATAACTACTATTTTTTTAGTTAAACTTAATAGTTCTGGACATTCAGTATAGCTCGGTCTATGAGTATCAACAACTACTACTAGTGTATCTTTATTACAATTTCTAATAGCATCATCTTTGCTTATAAATATATTTTTATAATACTCTTTTTCTTCTAAACGCATTACAAATTCATCTATAGACTCATTAGACGACTCTAAAACTATATTTGCAGACTTATTACAAGACTTACATATATCGTAAATACCAACTGCAGATCCCATTGCATCCATATCAGGATATTTGTGTCCCATTATATAGACTTGGCTACTTCCTAATATAACTTCTCTCAAAGCATGACCTATTAATCTTGATTTTACCTTAGTTGTTTTTTCAACAGCTTTAGACTTACCACCATAAAATGCAAATTTATCTTTTGTCTTTATAACTGCTTGATCTCCACCCCTACCTAATGCTAGGTCTAGGGCACCATTTGCTAGTTTAAAGTTTTCATTTACAGTTTCACCATCTATACCTACCCCCATACTAATAGTTATAGGTAATGCATTTCCATGATTAATATCTCTTATATTATCCAATATAGCAAACTTGCTATTTTCTATTGCCTCTAACTCTTTTTTGTTCATAATTAATATAAACTTATCTTTTGATGTTCTTTTTAAAGCACCATTAGTATTTGTTTCTAATGAAGTTAACATCTTTTCTATTTCTAAGTTTATCAAAGGTCTATTTTCTTCACTTGTACTTTTTAAAACTTCATCATATCCATCAACTTGAATAAGCATAATAACATTTTTTTCATCATTATACATTTTTTCTAGATTTAGATATTCAGTTTTATCAATCCAATAAAGCATCATAAGATACTTTGCATTTTTCTCTTGTTCATTCTTTATTACATTATAAACTACCGTATATTGTCTATCCTTATATGTTACCTCTGTGTATAATTCTTTATTCTCATTCAATACTTTTCTAAGATTCAAATTCTTGATTATACTATCTATGTTTACACCTAATAAATCTGATGACTCTGTCATTTTATAAAACTTATTATTATACCAAGATATTCTTCCATCAAATTCAAGTATACAAAGAGGTATTGGAAGATGCATTATAGCCTTTTTGGTTGTCTCATCTATATCTAAAGATAAGTTTTGAATATATTTAGTCCATTCTTTTTTTCTAATATTCGCTATTCTCCAATTATGAAAGACTATATATATAAAACCAAAGAAAAATAAACAACCTATATATAAATTATAGAAAATTAACATAGAACTCATTAACCCTATAATTATTATATATATATTTATTTCCGGCATATTTATTTTAAAACTTGGCTTGCTCCTCATTTCTACCCTCCTAATTGGATTTATAGCTTCTCACCTTTCTAAAATCAATTACACTGTCTAACATTCCTAAAAATGATATTCCCATTGTACCAAATATTCCTAATGCCAATCCTGATATTAGTATATTTTTACCAGTTCCTTGCTTAATCCATTTTTTTATGTAGTATATAGCTACCGCAATTCCCTGTACAATAAACATGAAATTAAATACCATTTGTAAGTTAAACATTATTGATTCTGTATATAATCCTATTTTCATAAATCCTAGTAATAGAACTAATAAATATAATAATAAAGATGTTCCTACTGCATTCCCTGGTAAATAAAAATCTCTAAATGTAGGCTTTTGCAAACTTAAAATTCTTGTTCTCTTTAACATAAATACTTCTAAGTAATATGTTATAAATGAAGCTATTAGTCCCTGTAAAAATAACATCGTTGGTATCATATTTTTTATAATGTATAATATACCTTCTATATTTAGATTTTTATATAATTCTACATTCATTTCATTCATAATACTAATTTGTTGTTGGAAAGTTGAAGACATTATTTGGTTAAATTCCTCAATTAAATTTACCTTAAATATTATTTTAGCTATGAAATAAAATGTAATTGTGCAAATTATATATATTATCGTACCACCATATATTGGCTCAAACTTATTACCATCATTATTTATAGTCTGTTTAGCTAGTTTACCTATAACTAAACCTGGAACTACACTCATTATGCATGTACTTACAGAATATATAGGATCTACACAAAACATAACTACAAAAAAAGTAACTAATAGTGATAAAAAAGCATATTTATTTTCACATAGTGTACCTATTATTGCAAATGGCACTGGTATTGTTAAGGCTAGTATTCCCAGCATCGGAACGTATGTTGATACTAAAACTAATATAATACCTAATGTGGCTATCAATGTGGCTTGTGATATGCCAAACTTTTTATTCAATTAGAATCACTCCTTATTGTCCATGTGTTTTTGTAAGTTAGATAAGTCCCCATACCAACTTTCTATACTATGTTCTTCTTTTATTCCTATTTTTATCTTTTCTTTAATTTTATAATCTATATCTTTAAAACTTATCCCAAGTCTTTTCGCCAAAAGGTATGTAATCATTATAATATTTGCTAAAGTATCTTGTAATAATTCATCTACAGGTTTTACTCCCTTGAATAAAAGATTAAATAAGTCACTTAAGCTCATTAATAATTCATTCTTCATCCATTCTATTATTTTTACATTTTTTGTAACTTCAGAACCTTTATCAAATCTCAAAATTTCCCCCTCCTTAATATATAAACATTATACCATAATTTAATATATATAAGCAGATAAAATGGATAAACAAAAAACGAGCCCTAAGGCTCGTTTTTTGTTTCAGACTAAATCTTAGTCTAAAGTGTATGGTAAAAGTGCTATGTTTCTAGCTCTTTTTATAGCAACTGTTAATTCTCTTTGGTGCTTAGCACAAGTTCCAGAGATTCTTCTTGGTAATATTTTACCTCTTTCAGTTACGTATTTTTGTAATCTTTGAGTGTTTTTGTAGTCTATTCTAGCATCTTTAGAAGCACAGAATTGACAAACTCTTTTCTTTTTACGTCTTTTCTTGTTTACCATGTGTGTTCCCCTCCTTTTCTAAAATGGTATATCATCGTCATCTATAGCTTGGAATCCTTGTGGGTCTAATCCTTGTGGTTCAAAGCTTGGTTCAAATGTCGGTTCTGAACCTCTAGATGCATCTGGATATGGACTATCCGTTCTATTTCTATTGCTATCTAAGGCTTGTACATTACGAGCACTTACCTTAGTAAAAGTTCTATTTTCTCCTGTTTGAGATTTATATTGGTCAATTCTTATTGAACCTTGTATAGCAACTAATCTTCCCTTAGAAATATAGTTTGCACAAAATTCAGCAGGCTTTCCCATTACCTCAACAGGTATAAAGTCTGTTTCTTTTGTTCCATCTTTTTTAGTATAATCTCTATCGATGGCAACAGAAAATGTAGCAACTGGTGTTCCTGTTCCTGGAATATATCTAAGTTCAGGATCCCTTGTTAATCTACCGACTAATACAACATGGTTCATAAAAACACCATCCTAATTTATAATAAGACTCTTAGTTATTAAGCAACAACTATCATATGTCTTATTACGTTTTCGTTTATCTTTAAGTTTCTGTCTACTTCTTTAGGAACGTCAACAGCAGCCTTAAAGTTAACTAATACGTAGTGACCTTCGTTGAACTTAGCTATTGGATAAGCTAATTTCTTAGTTCCCCAAACGTCAACGTTAACTACTTCACCAGCAGTAGCAACCACTTCTTTAACTTTGTTCATTACAGCTTCTCTTGCTTCTTCATCAGCATTTGGCTTAACAACGTATATTAATTCGTAATTTTTCATGTAATTCACCTCCCTTTGGACTTAACGGCTCTGCTACGCAGAGCAGAGAAATGAGAATAAATTCTCATACTTGCTTATTTTATCATTAAATAATAATATTGTCAATTTGATTTTCGTCCTTATTTATTTATTATTACATTTTTTTTATTTCTAATACGTATATTTTCGACTTATAATGATAATAATACTACTATATAGCCCCCATAACTTAAATATATTTCATCCCAATCTCCCCTAAAAAAGGTGGTCTTTTGACCACCTTTTTTATTATTTATTTATAATTTTTTTTACTCTTTTTTCTAATGTAGCTCTATCTAACATTATTAGTCTTGAACACTTAGTACATTTAACTTTTATATCCATACCTACTCTTGTTATTTCAAACTCTTTACATCCACAAGCATGTTGTTTCTTTAGTTCTACTATATCCCCAACTTTTAGATCCATCGGCATAAATTTATCCCTCCTAGCCTATTTCTTCTACAACTTTTTTTCCATCCAATGATTTTTGTATCTTGAATATTCCTTTGAAATCTACTTCACTTACTTTTAAAACATCTTTTACTTTATTTAGATCTTCAACTAAAAATCTGATTGATATACCACAGCTAGCAGTTATTTCTCTTGGTGTTGGTAATGTTGTGCATTTTATCTCATTTTCTATAAATATTTTTTCCGTTCTTATAGCATGATGAGTTGAATTAAATGATACTATATACATTTCATTCATAATTTTTAAATCCTCTTTTCTATATAATCATTTTAATTATTAAAAGGCTACATATGTTATTATATGTAGCCTTTTAATAATTATCTTTAAGTGAACATTATATTGATATAGTCTGTAATGACTTATTCATTGTTTCTACAATAGTGTACATATTGGTTATAGAACCTACTTGTACCTTTTCTTTTAGACCATAGTAATCTAAGCAAGTTCCACAAGATAGTATTTCTACACCAGATTCTTCTAATATTTTAAGATTCTCTACAATAGCTTCATTCTCTGTAGTTAATTTAACACCACCATTGACAAATATTATATGTTTTGGATAAGGCTTAGACTCAGTTAAAGTATATATAAATCCCTTTATTAATACTTTACCTAGTTCTTCATTACCGTCTCCCATTTTATCTGATGATATAAATATACACTTATCTTCTAAGGCAATATTTTCATTTTTTTCTATTATATCATTTTCTCCCTTTTTTATCTCTATAGAAATTAAATCTTTTTCTTCTTTAATAATTTTTGCTTCACAGTTTAATGAATTTGCTAATTTGATTATATTTTCTTTTGATATAGCATTATCTACAGTAGTAACAACTATTCCTGATTCAATCTTATCTAATTCTTTTTTTGTATTTATAACAGGCATTGGGCAATTTAATCCCCTTGCATCAACTTCTACTTTCATATTCTAAACCATTCCTTTCTAATTTATTTTAAATTAATTCTATCATAAAAATTTTCTATATCATTAATATTTAATTTATTTTAAATATCTTTATTTCATCTTCATATATAACAGCAATAGATTCATCTCCCAAATACTTTATTTCTTTTATGTTATCATTAAACTTACTTATTTCTTCTAACTTGCTATTATAAATAATATTACTTGAATATAATACATATGTATCATCTATAACTTCTAATTTTAGATCTTCTCCTTTTGTTTTTATTACCTTAAACTTTCCATCCTCTATGTATCCCCATTTATTCTTAGAATCTTTAATATATAAATTACTATTATTATATTCTTCAATTTCACATATTCCATCTATTGGTATATGTTCTTTTTGACTTAAAGTTTTGTCTAAAAGTTGTATACTATTTTCAAAAATCATGTATATAATTTCATCATTGTATATAATATCTAATATTATATTATTAAAGCTTATTTCATTTTTTATATTTCCATTTGAATCTATTAAAATAACCTTATTTTCAATATCATCTAAAATATCTATGTGGATACTAATATATCGTTATCTATAGATATTAAATTAGTTACTTTCCCATCTATTTCTACTCTATTATTTATTTCTCCTCCACTATCTATAATCTTCATTAACTCTTTATCTTCACTATTTAATATATTAACAAATACATAATCACTCATGCTTTTATATAATATAGAATTTGCTGAAACAGATGTGCTAAACATTAATTTTCCATTTTCATTTAGGCTAAATCCTTTATTAGTCTTTTTATTTAAAATATCTATATAGTTATTAATAGATAAATTTATATCTTCAGAACTTATAGCTTGGCTATATGCTTCTTTTCCATCTTTATCTATAATTTTAAGTTTATTATTACTAACTAAGCATAAAGTTCCATTATAAGTCTTATATTTATCGTCTTTGTTTATATCTATAGATTTTACCTCTTTAAAGAGTAACTTTCTTGGGCTGAAAAGTTAAAAATACTTATTTTACTAGGATTTATAAATATTAATAATACTAGTGCTACTATTGCTATCAATAATGTTAATTTCTTCATAACTACCATCTCCTAACCTCTATTATTTAATTCTATATAAAAAAAAAGACTCCTTTCATAAAGAGTCTTTTAAATTATTTCTAAATTTTTATATACAAATACACCTTTTTGATAGTATTCTAATTCTTTTTCTTTTGAAATATATGAATATAATTGACCTAACTCTATATATAAATTTGCAAGTAGCTTTGGCTCTTCTAAATTAGAAACTATTGCTATACATTTACTTATATATTCTATCGCTAAATCTATTTCTTTTTCTTTTATATATATATCAGCATAGAACTTTAAAGATTTGTACTCACACATTTTGTTTTTATTTTTTATAGATGAAGCTAAAGTTAACTTACAATACTTTCTAGCTAAGCTATGCTCACCTTCATCTATATAAGACTGTATCATATGAAATAATCCATCTAACATATACTGATCTTCGTCATTTTTCTTTATATCATAAGCCTTTTGAGAGTATTCTAAAACTTTTTCACTATCTCCTATATTAGAATAAACATCACTTATTGTTAAATATATTTTTGCTAATTTATCTTTATCTTCTTCTTTTTCAATTAATTCCAATGCTCTTCTGAAATATTCTTTTGATTCTTCATAATTACTCATACTAAACAAACTTTTTGCTTTTAGGACTATCATTTCAGCTTCTTCTTTTACTGAATTATTTCTTTCTAAGTCGTTTATTTTCTCTATATATTTTAACGAATTCTGTGGCTGGTCTAATTTCATATAACAACTAGCCATCTTGCTATATAATTCTTTATATAAATTAACATCTTCTTCATTTATATCATCTAGTATTTCTTCTGCAAAGTTAAAATGACTTATAGCACCTTTATAAAATTCTTCTTTATTGTAAACTTCCCCTATATATAAGTAGCATTTAAATATATTTTTTTTATCATTATTTTTTATAAAGAAAAATAATGCTCTCTCAAAGCTTCCAATTGCATTTCCATAATCTTCCCTTTGTAAATGTATGTTAGCTAATAAAAAGTTACATTTACCATAATTATCAGTTAAATTATATTCTTTACAAATTTGTAAAGCCTGTATAATATGCTCCTCTGCTATTTCTAGTGCGTCACTTTTTATATATATTTCACTTTGAAGTATTAAGTTGTCAGTTATTTTCTTTGCTTGCATTTCTTTTGTTTCTAACAAATAATCAGTGCTAACTTCTAACCTTTTAGCTAAATAATCTAGTAATTCGTAGCTTGTATGGGATTTATCTCTCTCTATATGACTTATCTGAGCTGCAGTAATCCTATCTCCTGCTAATTCCTTTAATGTCATATTTTTTTCTTTTCTAAGCTTTTTTATTTTTTCGCCCAAACTTAAAATATGCATATCTACTCACCCCTAACCCACTTAACTCATTTTCTTATTTTATAATATAATTATAACTTATGTTTATCTTAAAAACACTATCTAAATTTACAATATTTTCCTAACTTTTATTATTTTCACATAATATGTATATTTTCTAAAAAAAATAAGGTAATATCTTCAAATTTTAAGATATTCCCTTATTTTTTTTAATTATTATTAACAATTTCTTTTAATGCATTTATAACTTTATCTATTTCTTCTTTTGTATTAAAATACCCTAAGCTAAACCTAACAACACCTTGTTCTAATGTTCCTAATGTCATATGAGCTAATGGCGAACAATGAATACCAGATCTAACTGCTATATCATATTGACTATCTAATAAAAATGTCACTTCTCCTGAGTCCATATTCCCTAAATTTAAAGCTATTACTGCAGCTTTTTCTTTTACATTATTCGGTCCATATATTATTACATTGGGAACTTCATTTAATCTATCCATCATATACTGACATAAGTCTTCCTCATGTTCTCTTATCTTATCTATACCTTCTTCTAATATAAATTTAACACCTGCATTCAAACCTGCAATACCAGGCGTATTATGTGTCCCTGATTCATATTTGTCTGGAACTAAGTTAGGCTGAAATAAATCCTCAGATTTACTACCTGTTCCTCCCTCTTTTAGTATATTTATATTTAATCCTTCTTTTATATATAAGATACCTGTACCTTGAGGTCCAAACAAACATTTGTGACCTGGTGCTGCTAACATATCTATATTCATCTCTTTTATATCAATATTATAAACTCCAGCAGTTTGTGATGCATCTACTAAGTATAAAATATTATGTTTCTTTGCAATCTCGCCGACCTTCTTTATATCTACCAATGTTCCACATACATTTGAAGCATGTGTTGTAACTATTAATTTAGTATTCGGCTTAATTGCTTTTTCTAATTCTTTTACATTTAGAAATCCATGTTCGTCACAATTAACAACTGTATTTTCTACTCCATATGCCTCTAATGCTTTTATAGGTCTTATCACTGAGTTGTGTTCCATACTCGTTGTTATTATATGGTCATTTTCATTAACACTACCTTTAATAGCTAAGTTTAATGAATCTGTAGCATTGGAAGTAAATATAATATTCATGGGATTATCTATATTAAATAATTTTGCTATATTTTCTCTTGCATCATATATTTCTCTTGCAGCCCTCATTGATAATTTATGACCTGCTCTACCTGGATTAGCACAGTAGTTTTTCATACAATCTGAAATTGCATTATAAACTGATTCTGGCTTTGGAAATGTAGTTGCTGCATTATCTAAATAAATCATATTTTATTTCCTTTCTTAAAGGCTTATACCTCTTCAAGTAACATAGATACTATATTGTTTAATTCATCTTCATTATAGTATTCAATTTCTATCTTTCCTTTTTTCTTACCTCTAGATATATTCACCTTTGTTCCAAATATGTTCCTTAATCTTTCTTCTACATCTACAATAAATATATCTTTTTCTTTTTTGCTAGGAATTTTAACCTCTTTATCTTCACTTATTTTCTTTGCTAGACCTTCTGTTGCTCTTACAGAAAGTTCTTCTTCTACAATTTTTTTCGCAATTTCTAATTGCTTATCTAAATCTGTTATTCTAAGTAGAGCTTTTCCATGTCCAGCTGTTATTTCTCCATATTCTATCATTGATAAAACTTCATCTTTTAAATTAAGAAGTCTAATAGTATTTGTTATATGAGGTCTACTTTTGCCTACTGCTTCAGATATCTCTTCTTGAGTTACATGATGATTATCAATTAAGCTTTTATATGCTAATGCTTCCTCTACTGGATTTAAATCTTCTCTTTGTAAGTTCTCAATAAGAGCTATCTCCATTATATCTCTTAATGGTAAATCTTTTACAACTGCAGGAATTGATTCTTTTTGTGCTTTCTTGCTAGCTCTATATCTTCTTTCTCCCGCTATTATCATATATTTACCATTTTCATCAGGTTTTACAACTATAGGTTGTAAAACTCCATAAGATTTAATAGATTCTGATAATGTTGTTATTTTTTCTTCATCAAATACTTTTCTTGGTTGATCACCATTAGGATATACTTTATCTATATCTAATTCTATTATTTCTTTTTTGTCAAAATCCATCTGTACTTCTGGTATCAATGCACTAAGTCCTTTCCCTAATCTGTTGCTTCTTTTAGATACTCTCTTCTCCATATTATATAATATCCTCCTCTAAATCTATAAATTCTTCTGCTAGCTCTAAATATGCTATTGATCCTCTACACTTATTGTCATAATAAATAACTGGCATTCCATGACTCGGTGCTTCTGCTAATCTAACATTCCTTGGTATAAGTGTTGTATAAACACTACCTTTAAAATATTTTTTTACCTCTTCAACAACTTGAATAGATAAGTTAGCTCTTCCATCGAACATACTTAAAACAACACCTTGAATATCTATGTTAGGATTTAATCTCGATTTTACTAATTTTATAGTTTCCATAAGCTGACTAACACCCTCTAAAGCATAGTACTCACACTGTATCGGTATTAAAACACTATTCACAGCTGTTAAACAATTTATAGTAAGCATCCCTAATGAAGGTGGACAATCTATAAATATGTACTCATATTCATCTACAACTTCTTTAATGGCCTTTTTTAATATATATTCTCTATTATCCATAGCAGATATTTCAATTTCTGCGCCTGCAAGATCTGTTGCTGCTGCAACAATATCTACATTCTCAAATTCAGTTTTTATAATAGAATCTTTTATACTAACGCCTTCTAACATAACTTCATATATGGTATTTTCAACTTCATTTTTCTCTATACCATATCCACTAGTGGTGTTTCCTTGTGGGTCTAGGTCTAAAACCAATATTTTTTTACCCATTTGACCTAAACTAGCGCTTAGGTTTACATTTGTTGTAGTTTTCCCAACTCCACCTTTTTGATTAAATACTGCAATTATTTTGCCCATAAGTTTTCCCCCTTAAAACTTTTAAAAAAAGATTACTGCTAAGCAGTAATCTTTATTTTTTAGGAATTCTTACAACGACTTCCATGTAATCTCCCTTATCTATTTCATTATACTTAGCCTTAATACCTGTATTTAATATAGCATCAAAAGCTTGCTTCATTGTGTTTAAATATATTTTAATTCCCATAGAAGCTTTTATACTTTGTTTTTTATCTTCATCAGCTACTTGTAAGCTTTCTATCATATCATTAATTAATTTTTCTGTTTTTTTAACAGTGAGTTCATTTTTTATTATTTTATCTAAAACATCTCTCATTAAATCTTCAGCTGGTAATTTTAAAAGAGCTCTTGCATGTCTTTCTGTTAATCCATTTTCAACTAACTTTATTTTTACATCAGATGGAAGTCTCAATATTCTAAGCTTATTAGCTATAGTAGATTGATTCTTTCCTAATTTTTCTGCTAATTGTTGTTGAGTAAAGCTATGCTCTTTTATTAAACTCTCATATCCCATAGCTTCTTCGATGAAATTTAGATCTTCCCTTTGAAGATTCTCTAGTAGTGCTAATACTGCTGAAGATTCATCTGTCATATCATGAATAATAGCCGGTATGGTTTTAAAACTTGCAAGTTTTGCCGCTCTAAATCTCCTCTCCCCTGCTATTAACTCATACTTATCATTTTTTTGTCTAACAGTTATTGGTTGCAATATTCCATAAGTTTTTATAGAATTACTCAACTCTTCTAGTGCTGTCTGTGAAAATACTTTTCTTGGTTGATATGGATTTGGAACTATATTTTCTATAGATATCTCCATAACTCTTTTATCTTCCATAACATCCCTCTCTCATTAGATATAAATATATTTGAATTTCAATAAATCTTTACATTATTTAAGTAATTTCTTAGAAATAACACATCTGTCTACTAGATATAATATTTCTCCATAATAACCACTTAATCCTTCTAATATTATAGAATTTATTCTACTCTTTCTATTTTATAGGACTTTTTGCTGGTTTTCCAGCTTTTCTTGGGTACTTTTCTGGTGTATTTCTTACTTTTTTGAATACTAATATATTGTGTTTTAATTCTTCATTAGGTAATTCTATATCAATTTTTTCAACAAATTCTACCCCTAAAACCTCCATTGCAACTTTAGATTCTTCTAACTCTAAATTAGCATTTGGACCTTTTAAGCATACGAAATAACCACCTACCTTTACAAAAGGTACGCAAAATTCCATTAAAATAGGTAGCCCAGCAACTGCCCTAGCTGTTGCTACATCATATTTTTCTCTATATTCCGAGTTTTTACCAAAATCCTCAGCTCTCCCATGTATAAACTCTACATCTTCAAGATTCACAGCATTACTAACTTCTTGTAGAAAATTTATTCTTTTATTTAAAGAATCTAAAAGAGTTAGTTTTATATCTTTTAAGCATATTTTAAGTGGTAACCCAGGAAATCCTGCACCTGTACCAACATCTATTAATGATATGCCATCTTTTATATATCCATTCTGAACTGCTGAAATAGAGTCTAAGAAGTGTTTTATAAACACTTCTTTCTCTTCTTCTATTCCAGTTAAGTTCATTTTTTGATTCCAATCAACTAATATTTCTCTATATGTTTTTAGGTCATTTATCATTTGGTCATTTGCATCTATTCCAAATTCTAAAATACCTTGTCTTAATATATCGTCGTTAGTCATTCTTTCCTCCTCTATTTCTCTTCATTTGCTCTAAATATATAAGAAGAACTGAAATATCCGCAGGAGAAACTCCTGATATACGTGATGCTTGCCCTATAGATATAGGCTTTATATTATCAAGTTTTTGTCTGGCTTCTATTCTAAGACCTTCTATTGATGCATAACTTATATCTTCTGGAAGCTTTCGATTCTCTAACTTTTTAAATTGATCTATTTGCTTTAATTGCTTTTCTATATAACCTTCATATTTAGTCATTATTACACATTGTTCTTTAACTTCATCTGACACATCATCTCCAGCACCTTTACCTATTGCATCTATTAATTCGTAAGTAACCTCTGGACGCTTTAAGAATTCATATAAAGATAAACCTACCTTTATTTCTGATGCTCCTAATTCTACTAACTTTTCATTTACATCCTTAGGAGTAACTCTCTCAGTCTTTAATCTTTCCAGTTCTTTTTCTACTTCTTCTTTTTTATTTAAAAATCTTTGGTATCTTTCTTCCGAAACAAGACCTATATCATATCCTCTTTGAGTAAGTCTCATATCTGCATTATCTTGTCTTAAATATAATCTATATTCAGATCTAGATGTCATCATCCTATATGGCTCATTTGTCCCCTTTGTAACTAGATCATCTATTAAAACACCTATATAAGCTTCTGATCTATCAAGTACAAAAGGTTCTTTACCTTGTAATTTCATAGCCGCATTTATACCTGCTATAAGACCTTGTGCTGCAGCCTCTTCATATCCTGAAGTTCCATTAAACTGTCCAGCACTAAATAAATTCTCTACACCTTTTATTTCTAATGAGATTTTTAATTGAGTTGGATCTATGCAGTCGTATTCAATTGCATAAGCTGGCCTCATCATTTTTGCATTTTCAAGACCTGCCACACTCTTATACATTTGTACTTGTACTTCATAAGGTAAACTAGTTGATATACCTTGTATATACATTTCTTTTGTATCTAAACCTTCTGGCTCTATAAATATTTGGTGTGAATCTTTATCGTTAAATCTTACAACCTTATCTTCTATAGATGGGCAATATCTAGCACCCGTACTCTCAACCTTTCCACTATACATTGCTGATCTACCTAAGTTATTCATGATTATTTCATGAGTACCTACATTAGTTCTTGTTAAATAACATGGAACTTGATCTATTTCTATCTTATCTGTTAAGAATGAGAATGGGGTTATCTTTTCATCTCCTTCTTGTATTGTCATTACTGAAAAATCAATACTATCTCTGTGTATTCTAGCTGGTGTTCCTGTCTTAAATCTTCTCATATTTAATCCTAATTTAACTAAGCTTTCTGTTAGATTTTTAGCATATCCTAATCCATTAGGACCTTCCATGAAAGAAACTTCCCCCATGTATATTTTTGAGTTTAAATAAACACCAGTTGCTAATATAACTGCCTTTGCATAGTACTCACAACCTAATTTTGTAATAACACCCTTAACTACATTATCTTCATGTATTATATCTATAACTTCGTCCATAACTACATCTAAGTTTGGCTCGTCTTCTATAGTTTTTTTCATTTCCGTATGATATTTAAATTTATCTGCTTGAGCTCTTAATGAGTGTACTGCTGGTCCTTTAGCTGTATTAAGCATTCTACTCTGTATAATTGTTTTATCAGCATTTATTCCCATTTGCCCACCAAGAGCGTCTATTTCTTTAACTAATTGTCCTTTTCCAGTTCCACCTATATTAGGATTACATGGCATCATTGCTATTGAATCTAGAGTTAATGTTATCATTAACGTCTTGTGTCCCATTCTTGCAGTCGCTAAAGCCGCTTCACAACCTGCATGTCCTGCTCCAACAACTATTACATCATATTGTCCTGCATTAAAATTTTTCATGCAAATCTCCTCTCTAATATCCTAATGTTTCACAATAAACATTATTGTTTTACAAAAATATTTGCTGCAATTTATAAATTATAAATTTTTCGATTAATATTTACAATTTATTTCCTATTATTTACCTATGCAGAAATTAGCAAATATAGTATCTAGTAAATCTTCTTTTACCGTATCTCCATTTATATATCCTAGGTAATCCCATATGTTTTTAAAATCAACTTCTATAAAGTCATATGGCATATTTTGATCTATTGCAATTATAGCATCATTTATAGACTCATATGCTTTTAAAAGAGCATCTTTATGTCTAGAATTTGTTACCATTAAGCTAGAAGAGTTTTTAACACTACCTTTATAAACCATCGCTTCTATCTTATCTTGTAATTCTTCAATTCCCTTATTCTGTAATGCTGATATCTTTATTATACTACTACAGTCAACATATTTAGACAATTCGTCTAATTCGATTTGTTGAGGTAAGTCTGTCTTATTTAATAAAACTATGGTCTTTTTATTTTCTAATGTTTGAAGTATTTCTCTATCCTCTTCAGATAATGGTCTTGATGAATCTAAAACCATTATAACTAAGTCTGCCGTATTATATGATTCTTTTGATTTTTCTACACCAATTTTCTCTACGATATCTTCTGTTTCTCTGATTCCCGCTGTATCTACTATTTTTAGAGGGATTCCTTTTATATTTACAAATTCCTCAATTACATCTCTAGTAGTTCCTGCTATGTCTGTAACTATAGCTCTATTTTCACCTAATATAGAATTTAATAATGATGATTTTCCTACATTTGGTTTACCAATTATAACTGTTTTTAATCCGTCTCTTAATATTTTTCCACTTTCAGCAGTATCATATAATTTTTTAATTTCACTTCTTAATTCTTCTGCATTTTCTCTAAGAGTCTTATATGTTATTTCTTCTACATCTTCTTCTGCAAAATCTATAGAAACTTCTAGATGAGCTAAAACTTCTGTTACTTTAAATCTTAACTCTCTTATTTTTTTAGATAAACTACCTTCTAATTGACTTTGTGCTACTTCATGAGCTTTATCAGTTTTCGCTTTTATTACATCTATTATAGCTTCTGCTTGAGATAAATCTATTCTACCATTTAAAAATGCTCTTTTTGTAAATTCTCCAGCATCTGCTAATCTTACATCTTTAGACAATATTAATTCTAATATTTTCTTTACAGAAATAAATCCACCATGACAGTTTATTTCTATAACATCTTCACCAGTATAAGACTTTGGTCCTTTCATATAAGCTACCAACGCCTCATCTATTACTTTTTCTCCGTCCACTACTGTCCCATATATTAATGTTCTAGTATTGTATTCTTTTATCAATTTTCCTGTTACAGATTTGAATATGCTCTCAGCTACAGAAAGTGCTTTTTCTCCACTTATTCTTATAATTCCTATTCCACCTTCACCTGGAGCTGTTGCTATTGCTGCTATAGTATCATCTATAAACAAGTTTATCACCTCTTATATAACAAATTTTATCTATATTATTTTAATTGTTACCTTAATCTTTACATTATATAAAATAAATTTCAAAAATAAAACCCCCTATAGATAGGAGGTTAAATTTTATCTTTTATATTCTACAACTAATCTTCTATATGGATCAGTCCCTTCACTATAAGTTATTACATACTTATCATTTTGAAGAGCTGAATGCATAATCCTTCTTTCATAAGGATTCATATAATCTAATTTTCTAGTTTTCTTAGTTTTTTTAACATCTCTAGCAACTTTATTTGCATATTTTATTAAAGATTCTTCTCTTTTTGATCTATAGTTTTCGATATCTACAAGAACTCTTAAATGTGAATCTTTATTTATTTTATTAAGAGCTAATCCTGTTAGGAATTGTATAGAATCTAAAGTTTCTCCTCTTCTTCCTATCAAACATGCAGCCTCTTTGCCTTCAATTATAACTTTTATTAGATTATTATCTTGAGATACATTTACTTTTGCATTAATTTTTGCATTTTTTAATATATTTTCTACAAAGCTTTTTGCTATATCTATCTCATCTTCTTTCACTACTGTAATTTTATAAGTTCCTTCTTTAGAACCTATAAAACCTAAAAAACCTTTACTTGGAGCTTCTATTACTTCAACTTCAAGATCTCTCTCAACGATATTTAAGTTTTCTTTGTTGAATTCTTCTAGTGCTGAAAGTATAGCCTCTTCTTTTGTTTTACTTTTTAAATTTAGGCTTCGTTTCATTTATTACTTCCTCCTTAGAATTAGCCAGTTTAGCTTTTAAAGGATTCATTATTAAGTAATATTGAGCTATAGAGAATAAGTTACTTACTGTCCAATATAGTGCAAGACCTGCTGGGAATGTATAACCCCAGTAGAATGACATCGCCGCCATAACATAAGTCATAGTTTTCATTGGCCCTTGAGCTTGATCTGGAGGAGTCATAACTTTTTGCATTACATAAGCACTTACCCCTGAAAGTATACCCATCTCAATATGATGCGTTGATGTTAAACTTGATAGCCATAAAAATCCAGTGTTAGCTGCATCAAATGCACTTGCATCTGGGAAAACACCATAAGCTACAGGATCTCTTAAAACACTGAATAAACCTATTATTATCGGCATTTGTATTAATAGTGGTAAACACCCAGCTAATGGATTTATTTTAGCTTCTTGATATAGCTTCATTATTTCTTGTTGCTGTTTTTCTGGCTTATTTTTATATTTTTCTTGTATTTCTTGCAATTTTGGCTGTATATCTTGCATAGCCTTAGTCGATTTAGTCTGCTTAATTGTAAGTGGTAATAATATTATTTTAACTAATATTGTAAATGCTATTATTGACCATCCGTAATTTTGCACGACATCATATATAATTCTTAAAACATGCCCTAATAAATTACCAATTATGTTCAATTCTCCATACCTCCTAGAGTATCTTTTATTTTAGAGGATCATAGCCTCCTGGATGAAAAGGATGGCATTTTAATATTCGCTTTATTGTCAGATATACACCTTTAAATAAACCATACTTTTTAAATGCCTCTATAGAATATTGCGAACAAGTGGGATAAAATCTACAAGTAGGTCCCTTTAGAGGGGAGATATACTTTTGATATAACTTAACTAAACAAATACATAATTTCGATAAGTATGTATTCATTTCCTTCATTATAAACATTAATTTATTCAATCTTGAAAACCTCCATGATACAATACCCCATATGTACCTTATATATACATTTCAGATTTTCTAATAAGATGTTTCATAGATTTTTCTATTTCATCATAATTAGCATCCTTTATCGCAACTCTTGCAATAAAAACAATATCATATCCACTCTTAACGTTTTCATCTATATTTAATCTATAGGATTCCTTAATTCTTCTTCTTACTTTATTTCTTACAATCGCTTTTCCTACCTTTTTAGATACAGATATTCCAATGCGACTATTTTCTGATTTATTTTTTAGTATATACATTACTAAATATCTATTTGCAAAAGATTTGCCGTGTTTATATACCTTTCTAAAATCAGAATCTTTTTTTAAACCTTGTGTTCTATTAAAGTCCATCTTTTAATCCTCCATAAACACAGCTTTTACCATTTTTCTACACAAAAAGGCCACTTTTAAGCGGCCCTTCTAGCTATTAGTGAGTTAATCTCTTTCTTCCTTTAGCTCTTCTTCTTTTTAACACGTTTTTTCCGTTAGAAGTTTTCATTCTTTTTCTGAAACCATGTTCTTTCTTTCTTTGTCTTTTCTTTGGCTGATAAGTTCTTTTCATTCTATTGCACCGCCTTTCAGATTTTTTCCGTTTTATTTTTATACTTTCTATTATTAAAATAACAACTTTACCCTCAAAGTAAACATAACACATACAATTATAAATGCTTTTATTTTAGTTGTCAACGTGTTTTTAGGGTGTCTGGTATACAAAAATTCGTACAATATATATATGTGTATATAACTTTGTTTTTAGATTATCATCAACTGTATAAAAATAGTGGAATTTATACCTGTGTGTATTTTTATCAACAAAATTATAATACTGTGGATAAATTCCTCATATCGTATTGAAGTTTGGCATATATTCTGATATTATTAATATGCTTGTTGATAATGTTAATAAATTTATCAACTATTTTTATTTTATTCACAAACTGTGGATATAAATGTGTATAACTTATAAATCTTAAGACAATACTTTACTTATAAAGTCATTTATTATTAATTTTTACTAGTTTATAACTTTATATACATATTGTTTATATCTTTTATACTTTTTAGGTTAATTTTGACTTATTTTATATTATCCACATCATTATCCATAACTTTAATTATTATTTTTAATTTAATATAGATTTTTTTATTTTTGTTAATAACTTTGTGGAAAATGTTAATTATTTGTTCGGAGGTTTACATTATGGATATAGTTTCTTTATGGGACAAGACATTACAATTAATAAAAGGTGAGTTATCTCGCCCTAGCTTTAATGCTTTTTTTAAGCAAATAGTTCCTTTAAAAATTTACTCGAATGATTTAATTCTTCTAGTTCCTAATGAATTCACGAAAAGCATACTAGAAGATAGATACTTAACTTTAATAGAAGGTTCAATAAATCAATTATCATTAAAAAAGTACAACGTAAAATTTGTATTGAACGAATCAGAAGTTGAAGGCTTAGATGAAGAAGAAACTAAACCTTCTAATATAAAAAAGAATTATCCTAATTTAAATCCTAAATACACTTTTGATACATTCGTAATTGGTAATAGTAATAGATTTGCTCACGCAGCTTGCGTAGCAGTTGCTGAATCTCCTGCAAAAGCATATAATCCTCTTTTCTTATATGGAGGAGTTGGATTGGGTAAAACACATTTAATGCATGCTATTGGGCATCATATATTAAGTGAAAAAAAGGATCCAAAGGTAGTTTATGTTTCATCTGAAAAATTTACAAATGAACTTATAAACTCAATAAAAAATGATAGAAATGAAGAATTCAGAAATAAATATAGAAATGTTGATGTACTTTTAATCGATGATATTCAATTTATTGCGGGTAAAGAAGGTACACAAGAAGAGTTCTTCCATACATTTAACTCATTACATGAGGCAAATAAGCAAATCATCATATCTAGTGATAGACCACCAAAAGAAATTCCTACACTAGAAGATAGATTAAGGTCTAGATTTGAAATGGGGCTAATAACAGATATTCAGGCACCTGATTTTGAAACTAGAATAGCAATACTTAGAAAAAAAGCTCAAATGGAATGTATTGATGTTCCAAATGAAGTTATGACTTATATTGCAAAAAATATCAAATCAAATATAAGAGAATTAGAAGGTGCTCTTACTAGAGTTGTGGCATACTCATCTCTTACAAATAGACATATATCTTTTGATCTTGCGACTGAGGCATTAAAGGACATTATAACAACTTCTAAAACTGAAGAAATTACAGTAGACAGAATAAAAGAAAAAGTTTCTAATGTCTTTAATATCAAAATGGAAGACTTTAATTCTAAAAAAAGAACTCGATCAATAGCTTATCCAAGACAAATAGCTATGTATATATCTCGCGAGCTTACAGATTTATCTTTACCTAAGATAGGAGAGGAGTTCGGGGGAAGAGATCATACAACAGTTATTCATGCCCACGATAAAATATCAAAAGATATACAAGAAAATGAAGATATAAAAGCAAAAATAGATAAAATTATGTCTGAACTAAAAGGCTAATCTTATACACATTTGTCTGTTAATATCGATTTAATAACATGTTGATAAGATTTTTGTCTATTTTTTAATCACAATATATTCTACAAAAACTAACAAAGATATTAACATTTTGTACACATGTTAATATCTTTGACTTTATTCGCGTGTAAATACTTATGCACATTATCAACAACACCTACTACTATTACTACTAATATTTTTATTTATTTTTTTGTATAAAAGGCAAGAGGAGGTTATCCACAGTGAAAATAATTTGTAATCAAAAACTATTAGCTCATAAAATAGGAATAGCTCAAAAAGCTATTAACGGAAAAGCAACTTTAGAACTACTAAAAGGATTGTTATTAACTGCGAAACATGATCAATTGAAACTGACTGGGTATGATTTAGAAATAGGTATAGAAACATATGCTCAATCGGAAGTAATTGAAGAAGGTGAGATAGTTGTTAATGCTAGACTATTTGGAGATATAATTAGAAAGTTACCTGATTCATTTGTCGAAATAGAAACAGATAACGATAATAATATATATATAAACTGTGTTAATTCAAGATTTAAAATAAAAGGTGAGAGTGCAAAAGAATTTCCTAAATTACCAGAAGTAAAAGAGGAAGATTTATATAGTATTCCCCAAGATCTATTAAAAAATATGATTAAGCAAACAGTATTTGCTACATCTCAAGATCAAACTAAACCAATATTAATGGGAGAATTATTAGAGATTGTTGATGGAGATATAAGTTTAGTAGCGATAGATGGATATAGACTAGCTGTTAGAAGTTGTTCAATTGACAATACTATAAATAACGCAAAAGTTATAATTCCAGGAAAAACTTTAACTGATGTAAATAGTTTATTATCATTAGAAGAGGATATTAAAATTGGATTTGATGATAAAAATGCAATTTTTATCATAGATGATACTAAAATAATTACTCGACTTTTAGAAGGTGAGTTCATAGATTATAAAAAATTACTTCCTAGAGAATATAATTCTAAGATAAAATTAAAAACAAGAGATCTTTTAAACAGTATAGAAAGAGCATCATTATTATCTCAAGCTGAAAAGAATAATCTTATAAAATTAACTATAAGAGATAATTCTATGGCAATAACATCAAATACTGATAAAGGTAATGTTTATGAGGAAGTTTCTTTAGAATTAGAAGGTGAATATCTAGATATTGCATTTAACTCTAGATATTTCTTAGAAGGATTAAAAAATATAGATAGTGAAGAAATATTTATAGAATTTACTACAAATGTTAATCCATGCATAATAAAACCTGCTGATGATATTAAATACACTTACTTACTGCTTCCAGTAAGGATTTCATCGAATATATAGACATTAAAAACCCAACTAATCTTAAAGTTGGGTTTTTTGTCAGTAAATTATGCTACTTAGTAAATTTATGATATAATATATTTTTAGCGTAATATTGGAAGAATAATATAAATATAAACAGGAGGAGTCAACATCATGATGGAGATAACTATAGATACAGAATATATAAAATTAGATCAATTTCTTAAACTAGTTGACTTTGCATCTACTGGTGGACATGCAAAATTCTTAATTCAAGAAGGTGTTGTAAAGGTTAATGGTGAAGTTGAAACTAGAAGAGGAAAAAAAATTAGACCAGGAGATATAGTAGAGGTTGAAGGACAAAAAATTAAAGTAGTGTAAAAAGGAGCGCCTTTTATGCGACTAAATACTTTACAATTAGTTAATTTTAGAAATTATGATAATTTACATATAAATTTTAACAAAAAGATAAATCTTCTTATTGGTAGAAATGGTCAAGGGAAGACAAATATAGTAGAATCTATATATATGCTGTCTTTTGGAAAATCATTTAGAACTAGTAAAGATAAAGAAATTATAAAATTTGGAAAAGAAAATTTATATGTAGGAGGTAGCTTCTCAAAATATAACTCAGATAGTTTGATAGAGATAGCTATTGGAAAAAATAAAAAGGGTGTAAAGATAAATAAAGTGCATATTCAAAAAATGTATGAATTACTTGGAAACTTGAATGTAGTAATCTTTTCACCAGAAGATTTAAGGTTAGTAAAAGAAGGTCCTAAAGAACGTAGAGCATTTATAGACAAAGAAATTAGTCAGATTATGCCTAAATACTATAGTTACCTTACTAACTATAATAAGATTCTATTTCAAAGAAATAAGCTTTTAAAAGGGAACTTTGTTGATAAGAATTTGTTGGATGTTTATGATGAAAGTCTTGCTAGGTATGGGAGTTATATTTATATACTGAGAAGAGATTTTATAAAAAAAATAGCTAGTATATCAATGACCATGCATAAAAAGCTAACCGATGATATTGAAGATTTAAAAATCAATTATAAGAATCAAATCAATTTAATAGATGAAGATACTATTGAGACTGCATATAATAAATTTTTTGATAAACTTGCTTCAAGCAGAGACCATGATATAGAAACTCGATCTACTAGATATGGTATACACAAAGATGATTTAAATATATACATTAATGATTTAGATGTTAGACTATATGGATCTCAGGGTCAACAAAGAACAGCTTCTATATCTTTAAAGCTATCAGAAATAGAATTAATAAAAAATGAAGTAGGAGAATATCCTATTCTAATCTTAGACGATGTTTTTAGTGAGTTAGATGAAACTAGGCAAAGACTTCTTATAGAGAATTTGAGCTTAGTTCAAATGTTTATTACTACGGCTGAGATTTCACATAAAAAAATATTTAATGAAAGCAATACAACTATTTTTAATATAAACCAAGGAAATGTTGTGAGCATAGAGAATGGAGGGAACTAAATGAAACAAGAATACGGTGCAAGTCAGATACAAGTATTAGAAGGATTAGAAGCCGTTAGAAAAAGACCTGGTATGTATATTGGTTCAACTGGTCCAAGAGGATTACACCATTTAGTTTATGAAATCGTGGATAATAGTATCGATGAGGCTTTACAAGGATACTGTTCAAAAATATACGTAGGTATAAACGAAGATGGAAGTGTTACAGTAAAAGATGATGGTAGAGGGATACCTGTAGAAGTTCATCCTAAAACTGGTAAATCAACTTTAGAAACAGTATTAACAGTTCTTCATGCGGGAGGAAAATTTGGTGGAGGAGGATACAAGGTATCTGGAGGTCTTCACGGAGTTGGGGTTTCTGTAGTTAATGCTTTATCAGAATGGTTAGTTGCTGAAGTATATAGAGATGGTAAAATATATAAGCAAACTTATGCAAAAGGTATAACTACATCTGCGTTAGAACCTGTAGGAGAGGCTACTCATACTGGAACTATAATTACATTTATGCCTGATTCAACAATATTTGATGAAATAGAGTTCAAATATGAAACATTAGAATATAGACTAAGAGAATTAGCATTTTTAAACAAAGGCATAAAAATAGTATTTGAAGATAAAAGACATGAAAATCCTAAGAAAAAAGAATTCCATTATACAGGTGGATTAGTTGAGTATGTAAAATACTTAAATAAAAATAGAACTGGAATCCATGAAGATATAGTTTATATAGACAAAAAAGTTAAAGATTGTGTAGTTGAGTTGGCTATGCAATATACTGATGGTTATACAGAGAACATATATTCTTTTGCTAATAATATAAATACTCATGAAGGTGGAACTCACTTGAGTGGATTTAAATCAGCTCTTACAAAAACGATAAATGATTATGCAAGAAGAAATAAATTAATCAAAGAGAGTGAACCAAACTTAGTAGGAGAAGATATAAGAGAAGGTCTTACTGCCGTAGTATCAGTTAAGCTTCCCGAACCTCAATTCGAAGGACAAACTAAAACTAAGCTTGGAAATACAGTTATGAGAAGCATAGTTGATGGTGTAACTGTAGAAGAATTAGGAGCATTTTTAGAAGAGAATCCTACTACTGCTAGAATTATAGTAGATAAAGGGCTTAGAGCTCAAAGAGCAAGAGAAGCTGCAAAAAGAGCAAGAGAGTTAACTAGAAGAAAGAGTGTTCTTGAAAGTACCTCATTACCTGGGAAATTAGCTGACTGCGCTGAAAAGGATCCAGCTAAGAGTGAAATATTCTTAGTCGAAGGGGATTCTGCCGGTGGTTCTGCTAAGCAAGGTAGAGATAGACATACTCAAGCTATATTGCCATTAAGAGGTAAAATACTTAACGTTGAAAAATCTAGATTAGATAAAATATTATCTTCTGATGAAATAAAGAATATGATAACTGCATATGGATGTGGTGTAGGAAATGATTTTGATTTAGAAAAATTAAGATACCATAAAATAGTAATCATGACCGATGCTGATGTGGATGGTGCTCATATAAGGACATTATTACTAACATTCTTCTTTAGATATATGAGGCCTCTTATAGAAGAAGGTTATGTATATATAGCACAACCACCTTTATATAAAGTTAAAAAACAAAAGAAAGAATACTATGTTTATTCAGATGCTCAACTAAATAGTTTATTAGATGAGATAGGCAGACAAGGTGTAGAGCTTCAAAGATATAAAGGGCTTGGAGAAATGAACGCAGAGCAGTTATGGGATACAACAATGAACCCAGAAACTAGAACTTTATTACAAGTATCTATAGATGATGCAGTAGTTGCAGATCAAATATTCTCAATGTTAATGGGAGATAAAGTAGCTCCTAGAAAAGAATTTATAGAAGCTAATGCCACTTACGTTAGAAACTTAGATGTATAAGAAAGGGGAATGTGTAAATGGAAGAAAATAATAACAAAATAATCCCTGTTGAAATAGCGGAAGAAATGAAGAACTCTTATATCGACTATGCGATGAGTGTTATAGCTGGTCGTGCCCTTCCAGATGTAAGAGATGGACTAAAGCCTGTTCATAGAAGAATATTATATTCTATGAGTGAATTAAATTTAACTCCAGATAAACCTTACAGAAAGTCTGCACGTATAGTTGGGGACGTTCTAGGGAAGTATCATCCACATGGTGATACAGCAGTTTATTATGCTATGGTTAGAATGGCTCAAGATTTCTCTACAAGAGGACTTTTAGTTGATGGTCATGGTAACTTTGGTTCTGTGGATGGGGATTCACCAGCGGCAATGCGTTATACAGAAGCAAAAATGAGCAAATTATCTTTAGAGCTATTAAGAGATATAGATAAAGAAACAGTAGACTTTATACCAAACTTTGATGAGTCTTTAAAAGAACCATCAGTTTTACCATCAAGATTCCCTAACCTTTTAGTTAATGGATCTAATGGTATAGCCGTTGGTATGGCAACATCGGTACCACCTCATAACTTAGGTGAGGTTATAGATGCAACTATACAACTAATAGATAATCCAGAGTGTACTGTTGAAGATTTAATGCAAAATATACAAGGACCAGACTTCCCAACTTCGGCAATAATAATGGGAAAAGAAAGTATAGCAGATGCATATAGAACAGGTAGAGGTAAGGTAAAAGTTAGGGCTAGAGCGTGCATAGAAGAACTAGCTAAAGGAAGACAGCAAATCGTTGTAACAGAAATACCATATCAAGTAAATAAGGCTAAATTAGTAGAAAGAATAGCTGAATTAGTTAAAGATAAGAAGTTAGAAGGAATATCTGACTTAAGAGATGAGAGTAATAGACAAGGTATTAGAATTGTTATTGAATTAAAGAGAGATGCTAATGCTAACATAGTGTTAAACAATCTTTATAAACATTCTCAAATGGAAGATACTTTTAGTATCATAATGCTTGCACTTGTAAATGGAGTGCCTAGAGTATTAAATCTTAAGCAAATATTATACTACTATTTAGAGCATCAAAAGGATGTTGTGACTAGAAGAACTAAATTTGATTTAAATAAGGCTGAAGCTAGAGCTCATATATTAGAAGGTTTAAAAATAGCGTTAGATAATATAGATGCTGTTATAAGCTTAATAAGAGCTTCAAAAACTACTCAAGAAGCTAAATCTGGATTAATAGAGAAGTTCAATTTAAGTGATGTCCAAGCTCAAGCTATTTTAGATATGAGACTTCAAAGACTTACAGGTTTAGAAAGAGATAAGATAGAAGCTGAGTACGAGGAGCTACTTAAGAAAATAGAAAGATTAAGAGCTATACTAGCAGACGAAAAGTTACTTCTTAATGTAATCAAAAAAGAAATTTTAGAAATAAAAGAAAAATATGCAGATGAAAGAAGAACTGAAATAAGACATGCTGAAGGCGAAATTGATATGAGAGACCTTATAAATGATGAAGAGATAACTATAACACTTACTCATTTTGGTTACATCAAAAGATTGCCATCAGATACTTATAAGAGTCAAAAAAGAGGTGGAAGAGGAGTTGCAGCTCTTACTACAAGAGAAGAAGACTTCGTAAAACATCTGATAACAACGACTACTCATAGTAGATTATTATTCTTTACAAATAGAGGTAGAGTATTTAGGCTAGATGCATTTGAAGTTCCAGAAGGAAAGAGACAATCTAAAGGAACAGCTATAGTTAATTTACTGCAATTAGCTCCTAATGAGAAAATAGCGACATTGATTTCTATAGATGCTAAAGAAGAAGTAAAATATCTATTATTGGCGACTAAAAAAGGAATAGTTAAGAAAACTGATAGAGAAGAATTTAAGAATATAAATAAATCTGGTTTAATAGCTATAGGATTAAGAGCTGATGATGAGTTAATAGATGTTAAACTTACAGATGGAAATAAAGAAGTTCTTTTAGCTACAAGAGAGGGGATGTCTATAAGATTTGATGAAAATGATATAAGACCTATGGGAAGAACTGCTATGGGTGTTAAAGGTATAACATTATCATCGGATGATGAAGTTGTATCTATGAATCTTTGTGACGAAGGAACTGATTTACTTGTAGTTAGTGAAAATGGATTAGGAAAAAGAACTGATATAAATGAATATAGAAGTCAAATAAGAGCTGGTAAGGGAATAAAAACTTATAACAACAGTGATAAGACAGGAAAACTTGTTGGAGCCGAAATGGTAAATGAAGATGATGAAATTATGATAATAAACTCTGATGGAGTTCTTATTAGATTAAAAGTATCTGATATATCAATATTTGGTAGAGTAACAAGTGGTGTGAAACTAATGAAAACTAATGATGAAGTTAATGTAGTTTCAATAGCTAAAATAAATATGGAAGAAGAATAGGAGTTTATCCTATTCTTTTTGTATAATTTAGGTATAATTTAGATATGTATATATAGAGAGGAGAATGTGCAATGAGTAGAAAACGTGGAAAATATTTATTTTTAGGAGCTATAATAGGATTTATAGCTGGATTATTTTTTGCTCCTAAGAAGGGATCAGAATTAAGAAAAGAAGTTAAGGAGAAATTTGACGAAGTAAAAGATAATCCTAAAGATGTTCTACATGAAACATTAGAAGATGTAAAAGAAAAAATATCATTACTTACAGATGATTGTGATGAAGATAATATAAAAATATCAGAAGAGGAAATAATAATTAGTAGAACATTTAATGACGAGGGAGATAATAAATAATGAATGCAATGGGGTGGCAAATAGGAGCTGTTTTATTTGGTGCTTCGGCCTTAATCATAGCTATATATATAGCTAAGTTACTAAATAGTACAACTAAGGTTGTAGAAAATGCCAATAGATTAATTACTTATAATGAAAGACATATTCAGGATATAATTGAAAATACAGCATCTATAACAGAAAGTGTAGATGAAATTATAGAAGTAGCAACAAAAGTAACTAGTATGTTTAAAGTATTTAGAATTTTTAAAAGTAGATAAACAGGAGGTTTTTAAATGTCAATAAATATAAATTCTGTATTAGACTCTCAAAATAATATTTGGAATATATCATTAGAGGGAGAACTAGATGTATCTACATCAGATAAATTAAAAGAATGTTTACATAGCTTGGCAGATAAAGAAATGTTAGATATGAAAATTAATCTTGAAAATCTAGATTATATAGATTCTACAGGATTAGGTGTTATGATAGGGGTTTTAAAGAAGTTAAAAGTGGGAAATAAGGAAATATATATAGTTAACCCTAAAAATAATGTTAGAAAAATTTTTAATATAACAGGTCTTGATAAAATATTTAAAGTGGAGGGATAGACTTTGACTTGTGAAAGTATAAAAATGGAGATTAGTGCAAATCCAGATTATGTAGGAATTATAAGATTAACCACTTCAGGTATAGCAAATAAAATAGGATTTTCTATTGATGATATAGAGGATATAAAAGTTGCAGTATCAGAAGCTTGCACAAATGCAATCAAGCATAGTTCAGATGATAAGTTTTATATAAGTTTTAATATGCTAGATAATGGACTTAATATAGAAATTAGAGACAATGGAAAAGGCTGTGATGTAGAATGTTTAGGTAAGCCTGATTTAAAAAATCCAAAGGAAAATGGGCTTGGTATATTTATAATACAGGCTCTAATGGATGAGGTAAGTATTGAGTCAGAAGACAATAAAGGAACGACAATAAAAATGACTAAATATTTAGGAGTTGATAATTAATGAAAAATGTAGCTAATGCTACTGATTACCTAAATATGGATAATAAAGAACTGTTCAAGATATATAGTAAAAATAAAGATAGAGAAATAAGAAATATTTTGATTGAGAGACATCTATATTTAGTAAACTTGCTAGCGAGAAAGTATATTAATAAAGGTGTTGAATTTGAAGATATATATCAAGTTGCATCGTTAGCACTTATATATGCTATTGATAGATACGATATTGAAAAAGGATTTGAATTTTCTAGTTTTGCAACACCTACAATAGTTGGTGAAATAAAAAAATATTTTAGAGATAAGGTATGGACATTGAGAGTACCTAGAAGGGTACAAGAACTAAGTAAAAAAATTAGTGAAGCGAAATTGGTTTTAGAACAAGAAAATAAAAAACATCCTAAAGCAAGAGATATAGCAAACTATATAGGATGTACAGAAGAAGATGTTTTAGAAGCAATGGAAGCATCATATGGATATCAACCTATTTCGTTAGATGCTTCAAGTAATGATGACTCTGAAGATAAAGATATTACACTTATCGATAAGATCGGACAAGAAGAAAATGATTTTAGAGATATAGAACATAATGACTTTATAAATAAGTTTATAGATACATTAAATGAATTAGAAGTTAAAATATTTAAAGATAGATTCTTCTTGGATAAAACTCAGTCAACTATTGCAAAAGAATTAGATATATCTCAAATGACTGTATCTAGATTAGAAAGAAAGATTGTAAATAAGCTTAGAAAAGAATATGAAAAAAATATGTAAATAAATTTTAAAAAAAAGTATTGACCTACTGTTTAATAGATGATATATTATTGCTTGTCCAAGAGATACGGACAAAAAATAAAACGAAAGAAAATGTTGACAAGATTGAAATAACTTGTTAAGATAAGTAAGTCGAAACAATGAACTTTGAAAATTAAACAGTAGGTTAATTTATAAATTTATTCTTATTTAAGAATTAAAACACAAACAACCAAGCCAGATATTCAGATAATGACTAGCTGAGCAATGGACAACTTTTATTTGAGAGTTTGATCCTGGCTCAGGATGAACGCTGGCGGCGTGCCTAACACATGCAAGTCGAGCGAACTTCTTCGGAAGTGAGCGGCGGACGGGTGAGTAACGCGTGGGTAACCTGCCCTATACACA
>NZ_UWOT01000016.1:0-74237 GCF_900604535.1 Romboutsia sp. Marseille-P6047 | reverse complement strand
CTACAATTATATCAATATTAAAAACTGAGGAGATGAAAATATGAAGATGATTAGAAGAATATTTGTAGAACAACTTTATAGCTTTTTTTATTTATTATTCTGGGGCTTTTATTTTAGCGCTAGCTATTTTTTCTGCAAAACTAAATTTTTTCTAATGGGTTCATATATTCTATAAATATCAATTAAATTATAATTTTTTAATTAATTTAGAATATTCAAAAAGAGCTCATTTGAGCTCTTTTTTTATAAAAAATAATAAAAGGAGTTGAGTAAATGGACTTGTTAGATGATTATAGATTAGAAATAAATAGAATTGACAGAGAAATTACTAAACTTTTTGAACAAAGAATGAATATATCTAAAAAGATTGCTAATTACAAAATAAATAATAATTTAGAAATATATCAAAAAGATAGAGAAGAAAAAGTTATAGATAAAAATATATCTTATTTAGAGGAAAAAAGAGTATGCTCCATTGTTAAGAAGTTTCTATATAAATTTAATGTACTTAAGTAGATTAATACAAAATGAAGAATTGAATAAAATTAGTTTAAGGGAAATATTGAAAGACAATAAAAAATATTTTGATGTAAGAGTTGGGTATCAAGGTGTTGAAGGTTCTTTTAGTGAGGAAGCGATGTATAAACATTTTGATAGAATAAAGTACTCAAAAAGCTATGATAAATTTGAAGATGTATTTTTAGGGTTAAAAAATAACGAGGTTGACTATATTGTAGTACCTATTGAAAACTCATCAACTGGTGGTATATCCAAAGTTTATGATTTATTAAATCAGTATAAATGTTATATAGTAGGAGAGGAATGTATAAAGATAAGTCAACATCTTTTAGGTATTAATGGAGCTAAATTAAGTGATATACAAGAAGTATATTCACATCAACAAGGCTTTGAACAAAGTAATAAAAGTTTACAAAAGTATAAAAATTTAAAACTAATACCATATCTAAATACAGCTATATCTGCTAAGTTAGTTTCAGATTTAAATGATAAAACAAAAGGTGCAATAGCATCAGAGAGAGCGGCTAAAATATATAACTTAGATATCATAGAAAGAAATATAAATGATATTGAAGATAACTATACAAAGTTTGCGATTATAGGAAACAATTTAGAAGTTAACCATGAATGTAATAAATCAAGTGTAGTTTTTTCAATAGAGCATGAAGCAGGAAGTTTATATAATTTGTTAAGATACTTTGATGAGTATAAAATAAATTTAACTAAGATAGAATCTAGGCCAAATAAGCATATACCTTGGAGATATTTATTTTATGTTGATTTTGAAGGAAATATAGATGATAAAATGATCAAAGATGGTATAAAAATTATAGAAAGTGAAAGTAAACATTTTAAGTTTTTAGGAAGTTATAAAAAATGTGATATAAAAAATTAAATTTAAAAGGAGGTAGTTTTATGATTATAGTAATGAGTCAAGGATGTACAAAAGAAGAAGTAAGAGAAATTATTAATCATGTAGAGTCTAAGGGTGTTAAAACTAATGTTTCAGAGGGAGACTCAAAGTGTATTATAGGTCTTATTGGAGATACTACAGTAATTGATCCAGGTGAAATTTTATCATATAGATATGTAGATAGAATACTTAAGGTTCAGGAACCATTTAAAAAAGCAAATAGACTATTTAAACCAGAAGACACTATTGTAGATGTATTAGGTAGTAAGGTAGGTGGTACAAACTTAGGTATAATGGCCGGACCTTGTTCAGTAGAGTCAGGAGAACAAATAATTGAAATTGCTAAAAGTGTAAAATTATCTGGGGCTAATTTTTTAAGAGGTGGAGCATTTAAGCCGAGAACATCACCATATAGTTTTCAAGGAATGGAGTTAGAAGGGTTAGAACTTTTAAAGTTAGCTAAAAAGGAAACTGGACTTCCTATAGTTACAGAATTAATGTCTACTAATTATATAGATAAATTTGTAGAAGATGTAGATGTAATACAGATTGGTGCTAGAAATATGCAAAATTTTGATCTATTAAAGCAAGTTGGTAGAACTAAAAAGCCAGTTCTATTAAAAAGAGGATTGTCAGCAACCATAGAAGAATGGCTTATGAGTGCAGAATATATCATGGCAGGCGGTAATGAAAATGTAATTTTATGTGAAAGAGGAATTAGAACATTTGAAACATATACAAGAAATACATTAGATTTAAGTGCAGTGCCAGTAGTAAAAAGATTATCTCATTTACCAGTTATAGTTGATCCAAGTCATGCATCAGGAGATTGGAGACTTGTTGAACCAATGGCTAAAGCAGCAATACTTGCAGGATGTGACGGTCTTATGATAGAAGTTCATAATAATCCACAACAAGCTTTATGTGATGGAAAACAGTCTATTAAACCTTCTAAATTTGATTCTTTAATGAAATCAGTTAAAGTCCTTGCACAGTTAGAAGGAAAAACTATATGAATATAGTTATAGTTGGCTTAGGTGTTATTGGAGGTTCTTTTGCAATGGCACTTAAAGAAGCTGGATATAATGATGTATATGGTATAGATATAAATGAGCAAACAATTATAAAAGCAAAAGAGATGAATATTATTAAAGATGGCAGTACAAAAGGCTCTAATTTAATAAGACATGCGGATTTAGTAATAATATCTATTTATCCAACATTAATTAAATCATTTATTGAAGAAAATAAATATAACTTTAAAAAGGGATCTATAATAACTGATACAACTGGTATAAAAGGAATGTTTATAGATGAAGTACTGAAGATGCTTCCTAAAGGTGTTGATTTTGTATTTGGCCATCCTATGGCTGGAAGAGAAAAAAAGGGGCTTGATTTTGCAAGTAGTAGCGTGTTTAAAGGTGCAAATTATATATTAATAAATGCAGATCATAACAATGAAGAAAATATAGAGATTGTAGAAAGTTTAATTTATTCTATAGGATTTAAAAATGTAAAAAAAGTAAGTGCAAGTTTCCACGATGAGATAATTTCATTCACATCTCAATTACCACATGCAATAGCCGTTGCACTAATAAATAGTGATGAAGAAGGAAGAGATACAGGGAGTTTTATAGGTGATAGCTATAGAGATTTAACTAGAATTGCTAATATTAATGAAGAGTTATGGTGTGAACTTTTTATGGGGAATAAAGATAACTTCCTTAACTCTATGAATAAATTTTTAGAAGAAATAAATAAAATAAAAATATGTGTAGAAAAAAATGATAATCAAAAATTAGTAGAATATTTTAAAAAGTCATCTATTCGAAGACAACAATTATAGCTTTAATTTATTTATAAAAAAAGGGGAAAACGTTAGATTATAGAATTATAAATATACTATAATTTTCATGGAGGTATATTATGAAAGATAAGGTATTAGAAGTTATTGAAAGAGTAAGACCGCTTCTTCAAAGAGATGGAGGAGATGTAGAACTAGTAGATGTAAATGAAGAAGGAGTAGTATTAGTTAGGTTAAAGGGTGCTTGTCAGGGATGTCCGGGTGCTACTATGACTATAAAAGCAGTTATAGAAAATTTACTAGTTAAAGAAGTACCTGAGGTAAGACAAGTGATTGGAATATAATATGATAATTAAAAAATGAGTATATCAAAAAATTTGATATACTCATTTTTATATTGACATATATATAAGTATAGTTACTTAAATATATAAGTATGAAAATAAGTACTACAGGAGGAAATTATGAATTGGATAGAGTATGGAAAGGATATAAATTTATTTAGTGATTTTATTAAAGATATAAAAATTATGAATAAAAGTGAAAAATATAGAGCAGTTAAGTTATTAATTAATTATTTTTCAAAAGAAAATATTTTGGATATAAGAAACCTACCAGATACTTATAAATCTAGAAGAGATATGTTACACGCACTCTTAGATGTATATCCACCTAAAGAAATTGATCCTGTATATCTAGAACTATTAGAGAGACTTTTAATAAGTGAATCAAAAGAAAAGTTAGTAACAAATATAGATGATATTGATGAAGTGGATAAAAATATAGGTATATTTAAAGGGGACATAACAACTATAAAATCTGATGCGATTGTAAATACAGCAAATAGCAAGCTTTTAGGATGTATGAAACCTCTACATGCATGCGTAGATAACTCAATACATTCATGTGCAGGTCCAAGATTAAGACTGGATTGTAATAAAATAATAGAGAAACAAGGTCATTTAGAATATATAGGATCTGCAAAAATTACTAGAGGCTATTGTTTACCATCTAAATTTGTAATACATACAGTTGGTCCAATTATACTCGATGAAACTCCAACAAAAGAGTAAGAAAAACAATTATCATCATGCTATATATCATGTCTTAATATAGTAAAAGAGATTGATATGATTAAGAATATAGTATTTTGTTGTATTTCAACTGGTGTATTTGGATACCCTAAGGAAGATGCTACTCTATTAGCAGTTAGAACGGTTAAGAAATGGTTAAAAGAAAATCCAGAAAAAGATTTGAAAGTGGTATTTAATGTATTTAAAGATAGTGATGAAGAAATATATAGACAAGCTTTATTAAATGATAATAAATTTGTGTATGAAAAGTAAATTATATAAAAGAGATCTATTTGAATATTTTCATATAGGTCTCTTTTATATAATTTATTATATTTTTATATTAAACTTTAACTAATTATACCTCTTCTAATAAATGCTTGTAGTAAATCTTTAAAAAGGCTAATATAATATATGACTAGGGTATATTAAAGGTTAAAAAATATATTAAGAAGGATGGATGAGATTGAAATTAATATGGTTAGCAGTGGCTATTATATTTGGGGTTGGAGAATTATTGACAACAAGCTTAACTTTGATTTGGTTCAGTATAGGAGCACTAGTAGTATTAGCTCTTAGTAAGATTGTAACTAACATAGTCGTGCAATTACTTATTTTTGCAGTAATATCTATATCTCTTTTGGTTTTAGCAACAAAGAAAATAGTTAAAAATGATAAAAATCACAAGTATGAAACAAATTTACAGGGAATTTTATCTAAAAAAGGAGTTGTAAAAGAAGAGATACTTCCATACAAAACAGGAATAGTTAGTATTGATGGAGAAGATTGGAGTGCTATTGGAATCAATAATGAAAAAATAGAACCTGGTTCAACTGTAGATATTGTAAAAATAGAGGGTGTAAAGTTAATTGTAAAACTTGCAGTTAATGAATAAATTCTAAGAGAAAAGGGAGAGTATATATGTTTAAAGTAATATTAATAATAGTTTTAATATTAGTAGTAGTTTTGATGAGTTTAAGGTATGTCAGAGTAATTAAGCAATCTAAAGTAGGTATAATTATGAGATTAGGTAAGTTTTTAAAAGTAGCTGATACAGGAGTTCACTTTTTAGTACCGTTTTTAGATAATATGGCATATATAATAGATTTAAGGGAAATTGTTATAGATTTTCCACCACAACCTGTTATAACAAAAGATAATGTAACTATGCAAATTGATACGGTAGTTTATTATCAAATAACAGATCCTGTGAGATATGTTTTTGAAATAGCAAATCCAATATCAGCAATTGAAAATTTAACAGCAACAACTTTAAGAAATATAATTGGTGAATTAGATTTAGATGAAACACTTACGTCTAGGGATTTAATTAATACAAAAATGAGATCAATATTAGATGAGGCAACTGATAAATGGGGAATTAAAGTAAATCGTGTTGAACTTAAAAATATAATGCCACCAGAAGATATCCAAGTGGCTATGGAAAAGCAAATGAGAGCAGAAAGAGAAAGAAGAGAATCAATATTACAGGCAGAAGGTAATAAAGCATCATCAATTCTACAGGCAGAAGGTGAGAAGCAATCAGCCATACTTAGAGCAGAGGCAAAGAAAGAAGCTATGATAAGAGAAGCAGAAGGTGAAAAAGAATCAGCTATATTAAAAGCACAGGGTGAAGCTGAATCAATAAGACAAATAGCCATAGCGAAGGCACAAGGAGAGGCTGAAATTATAATGAAAGTTCAAAAGGCTACAGCACAAGGGTTATTAGATGTATTTAAAGCAATGAAAGAATCTGATATAGATGACAATATGTTAGCATTAAAATCTATGGAAGCATTAGAAAAAGTAGCTAAAGGAGAAGCGACAAAAATTGTATTACCTTCAGATGCAGTTAATATTTTAGGAACTTTTAAAGGTATAAAAGAAGTTCTAAATAATGACAATGAAAAATAAGGATATATGCATGTAAATATATAAGCAAATAGAAAAAAGAAGAAATTTGTATAAATTTCTTCTTTTTTCTATTTATAAGAAAAAAGATTATATAAAAAATAATTAAAATAAGTAAAAAAAAAAAAGGAAATTTATATCTTTAGGAGAATTAAAACATAATGCAGATGGCCCATTAAACAAAAAATTAGAGCATATCAATTAGTCATAGCAAAAAATTTATAAAATAACAGTAATATAAAAAGTTTTGAAAAAATTATTAAATAATTACAAATCAGTACAATTTTTTGTAAGATATAACATTTAAGAGGGGGCGTTTTCAATTTCAGTTAAGTATGAAGCAATTATAAAAGAAGACAATATATTAAGTTTTAAGAGTGGGAATTCAGTCGACAGCTATAAATTTATGGGAAGTCATTTGGCAACTCATAAAGGTAAAAAGGGTGTATCTTTTATGGTATGGGCACCAAATGCAAAGAAAGTTTATGTAAGTGGTGAATTTAATAAATGGGAATTAGACACACATCAAATGATAAATCTGTATGATAGTGGAATCTGGAGTATATTTATTGAGGGATTAAAAGAAGGGGATAAATACAAATATAATGTAGTTGGATGTGATGGAATTAGTAGATTAAAGTCAGATCCATATGCAATATTTTCAGAACTAAGACCTAATACAGCATCCATTGTATATGATTTAGAAGACTATGAATGGTCAGATGAAAAATGGCAGCAAGATAAATCTAAAAAAATATGTGATCAAGAGCCTATGAATATATACGAAGTTAATTTAGGTTCATGGAAGAGAAAATGGGATGGCGATTTTTTTACATATGAAGAGCTTTATGAGATGATTGATTATGCAAAAGATATGGGATATACACACATAGAAATTATGCCAATAACAGAATTCCCATTAGATATGTCTTGGGGATATCAAACAGTTGGATACTACAGTCCTACAAGTAGACATGGAGAGCCAAATGGATTTAGAAAATTCGTTGAAAGATGTCATGAGAATCAACTAGGTATAATTTTAGATTTTGCATATAGCCATTTTTGTAGAGATGAGCATGGATTATATAAATTTGATGGATCTCCTCAATTTGAATATTCAGATCCAACAAAAGCAGATAATAATGGATGGGGAACAGCCCATTTTGATTTAGGTAAAGCTGAAGTAAATAGTTTCTTATTATCAAACGTATTGTATTGGTTTAAGGAATTTCATATAGATGGAATAAGAGTAGATGCAGTATCTAGTATGTTATATCTAGATTATGATGGGGGCGATTGGAAACCTAATAAGTATGGTGGAAGAGAAAACTTAGAAGCTATAGATTTTTTAAGAAAATTAAATGAAACTGCATATAAATATATTACAAATCCAATTATAATCGCCGAAGAATCTACAGCATGGCCTATGGTTACAGGACCAACATATAAAGGAGCATTAGGATTTACATATAAGTGGAATATGGGATGGATGAATGATACTCTAAAATACATGGAGATGGACCCTATATATAGAAAATATCACCATGATTTAATAACATTTTCATTCATGTATGCTTTTTCAGAGAATTTTATTTTACCATTATCTCATGATGAAGTTGTTCATGGGAAAAAATCTTTATTAGATAAGATGCCAGGAGATTCATGGCAAAAATTTGCTAATCTTAGGTTATTATATGCATATTATATGATTCATCCAGGAAAGAAACTGTTGTTCATGGGATCAGAGTTTGGTCAAGGATTAGAGTGGAGATATGCATATGGATTGGAATGGGAGTTATTAGAAAGAGAACCTCATAGCAAAATGAAGGACTATGTTAGAGATTTAAATCATATGTATAAAAATGATAAAGCTTTATATGAAATAGATAATGTTTATGATGGATTTGATTTTATAGATCCTCATAATAGTGATCAAAGTGTAATAACATTAATGAGAAAAGGAAAAGATGAGAAAGATTTTACAATAGCAGTAATTAACTTCACACCAGTAGTTTATTATGACTATAAGGTAGGAGTACCATTTAGTGGTGTGTATAAAGAAGTATTTAACTCAGATGACGATAAGTATTGGGGATCTAATCAGACTATGAGTGGAGTAGAAATATTCTCAAATAATGAAAAATGGCATAATAAAAATTATTGTATAAATATAAAAGTACCTCCATTAGGAGCGACTTTTATAAAGTTAAAGAAGTCTAGTAACAATGAAGAAGAGATTATCTTAGAAGAAAAAGAAACTAAACATATTAATTTAAAGGAAACAGTAGCAGAAATTAAAGATGCTTTAGAATCAAGACCTAAAAAAAGTGAAATTGAAAAGAGAGAAAGTATAGAGATTCATAAAAAAGAAGTAAAAATAGATATGATGAAATTAAATAAAATAAAAAAATAAAAATTTTAAAATATATAAATATAAAGTTATCTAAGGGGGAGTCAAATTTAATGAATAAAGAAATGATAGCAATGATATTAGCTGGTGGGCAAGGTTCTAGACTTGGTGTGTTTACAAAGAGTATAGCAAAGCCTGCAGTATCATTTGGGGGAAAATATAGGATAATAGATTTTGTATTAAGCAACTGTTCAAATTCAGGTATAGATACAGTTGGAGTTTTAACACAATACAGACCATTAATATTAAATTCTCATATAGGTATGGGGAGTCATTGGGATTTAGATAGAATTAATGGTGGAGTATACATATTACAACCATATATGAATGAAAAAGAAGGCAACTGGTATGAAGGTACTGCTAATGCAATTTATCAAAATATGAACTTTATAGATGCATATAATCCAGAATATGTTCTTATATTATCAGGAGATCATATATATAAAATGGATTATAGTAAAATGTTAAGTTATCATAAGGAAAAAAATGCAAAGGCTACAATAGCTGTAATAGAGGTACCTTGGGACGAAGCATCTAGATTTGGTATAATGAATACAAAAGAAGATGGCCAAATATATGAATTTGAAGAAAAACCTCAAGAGCCAAAAAGTAATTTAGCTTCAATGGGAGTATATATATTTAACTGGAGTATATTAAGAGATTATTTTATAAAATCTGAAGAAAATAACCTTTGCTTTGATGATTTTGGAAAAAATATAATACCAATGATGTTAGAAGATCAAGAGCAAATGTATGCTTATCCATTTAAAGGATATTGGAGGGATGTTGGAACAATACAAAGTTTATGGGATGCAAATATGGATCTTATAAAATATCCTGATGCAATAGATTTAAATGACTCAAGATGGAGAATATATACAAATACGATGGCAAGCCCTCCACAATATATAGGAAAAGATGCTGATATACGTGAGGCTTTAATAGCAGATGGATGCTCAATATTAGGTGATGTAGAAAACGCAGTTCTTTCTCATGGTGTTCATATAGATGAAAATAGTACAGTAAAAGATTCTGTAATCATGCCTAATGTAAAAATAGGTAAAAACGTAATAATAGAAAAAGCTATGATTGGTGAAGGTGCAGTAATAGAAGATAATTCAATTATAAGAAATGATGAAGATGAAATTAATGTAGTTTCAGAATATGAAACTGTGAAGCCAAAGGAAGTATTACAAGGGGGAATATAATTATGAGAAATGAGTGTATGGGGTTAATAAATTTAGATAAAAAGGGATATCCAAGTGTAAGCAAACTTAGTTATGCTAGGCCGATAGCATCAATTCCAATAGCAGGAAGATATAGAGTTATAGATTTTACACTTTCTAATATGGTAAATTCAAGAATGACAAATGTAGGTATATACGCTAAAGAAAAATATAGGTCATTAACAGACCATTTAGGTAGTGGAAAAGATTGGGATTTGAGTAGGAAGACAGGGGGGCTGTGTATACTTAGTCCAGAAAATACAAAATATCAAAATCAATATGAGGGTAGAAGTGGAGATATATACACAATATTAGCAAACATAGATTATATAGAGAAAAGCGAAGAAGAGTACATATTAATATCACCAAGTTATATGCTTTGTAATATAAACTATGAAGATGTTATAGCACATCACAAAAAATCTAATAATGATATAACTGTAGTTTATAAAAATATAGATAATGCAAATAAAGATTTTAAAGGGTGCTTAACTTTAAACTTAGATAACAATGATAGAGTAATTAACATAGGAAGTAACTTAGGTACTTTCCCAAGAGCAAATATATTTATGGAAATGTATATAATGAGACGTAAAGATTTTATATCGTGCATATATGAAATAGTTAACCTAGGAACATACTCTTATTTCCAAGATTTTATAACACAAGAGATCAATAATATACAAGTTGGTGCATATGAATTTAAAGGGTACCTAAAGTGTATAAATTCAATACAAAGTTATTATGAATTAAGTAAAGATTTACTACTACCAGAAGTATCTAAAGAACTTCTTTACTCAAATAGAAAAATATTAACTAAAGAAAAAAATCAAGCACCTACAATTTATAAAGAAAATTCAAATGTAAAAAACTCATTTATAGCTACAGGTTGTGTTATAGATGGAATAGTAGAAAATAGTATTATATTTAGAAAAGTGCATGTAGGTAAAGATACAGTTATTAAAAATTCAGTAATAATGCAAAATTGTACCATAGAATCAGATGTAGTTTTAAATAATGTTATATTAGATAAGAATATTTCAATATCAGAGGGGAAAGAATTAAGAGGCGATGAAAATTACCCTATGGTTATAGAGAAAAATCTAAGTATATAAGGGGGAAATTTTGGATGAAAGTTTTTTATGTGACATCAGAGTGTTGGCCTTTTGTAAAGACTGGGGGATTAGGTGACGTATCTTATGCGTTACCTAAGGCTTTAAAAAAAGAAGGTGTTGATGTTAGAGTAATACTACCTAAATACTCAACTATACCAACATATTTAAAAGATAAATTAAGAGAAATAGCTGTATTTAATGTCCAATTAGGATGGAGAAATCAATACTGTGGATTATTAGAAATGGAGTATGAAGGAATTAAATTTTACTTTATAGACAATGAATACTATTTTAAAAGAGATGGCGAGTTTGCATATCTTTATGGATATGGTGATGATGCCGAAAGATTTACATTCTTTAGTGAAGCTGTTCTTAAGGTTATGGAAAAAATAGATTTTTATCCAGATGTGATTCATATAAATGACTGGCATACAGGTATGATTCCTTTAATTTTAAAAGATAGATATAGTCACTTAGAGAAATATAGCAATATAAAAACTTTATATACAATTCATAACTTACAATATCAAGGTGTATTTGGTAAAGAAGTATTAGGTGATTTGCTTAATTTATCATATGAATACTATGATAATAAATCTGTAGAATACTACGGTGGTGTAAGTTTTATGAAAGCAGGTATAGTATTTGCAGATAAGGTAACTACTGTAAGTAAGACTTATGTAGATGAAATTCAAACAGAATTCTATGGAGAAGGTCTAGATGGATTATTAAGAGAAAATTCACATAAGCTAGAAGGTATATTAAATGGAATTGACTATGATTTAAATAATCCTATAACAGATCCTAATATTTTCTTTAAATATGATATTAACAGCTTAGAGAATAAAGTTAAGAATAAATTAGAATTACAAAAAATATTAGGTTTAGAAGTTAACCCAGATATTCCTCTAATAGGTATAGTATCTAGATTAGTATCACAAAAAGGATTTGACCTAATATCATATATTATGCCTGAATTAGTAAGAGAAGATCTACAACTAGTTGTATTAGGAACTGGAGAACATCAATATCAATCTATGTTTAATTATTATAGCTCTCGTTATTGCAAAAAGGTTTCAGCTAGAATAACTTTTGATAGTGGTTTAGCACAACAAATATATTCAGGTAGTGATATGTTCTTAATGCCTTCATTGTTTGAACCTTGTGGAATAGGTCAAATGATGGCTATGAGATATGGAACACTGCCTATAGTTAGAGAAACTGGAGGCCTTAAGGATACTGTAAGTCCATATAATAAGTATACTGGAGAAGGTAATGGATTTAGTTTCACAAATTATAATGCACATGAAATGCTTTACTGCATCCAAAAAGGGCTTGAGCTATATAAAGATAAAAATATATGGTATAACTTAGTTAAAAATGCAATGTATACAGATAATAGTTGGAAAAAATCAGCTCAAAAATATATAGAGGTATATCAGGGAATTCTCAATTAAAGGAGAGATTTGATGATCACAATTAGCAAAAGGAAATTTAAACAAAACTTTGAAAGTAAGATGTATAGTTTATATGCACAGCCTATAAATGAAGCTAGCGATGAACAGTTATTAAATGTTCTTGCTGGTGTTTTGAAAGATCTTATTGCTAAAAGATGGGTGGACACAAAAATTGACAAAGAGAAGGAAGTATATTATTTTTCAATTGAATTCTTATTAGGAAGACAGCTAAAATCGAATTTATTAAATTTAGGTGTAGAAAATAATATAAGAGAAGGACTTAAAGAGCTAGGTATTAACCTTGATGATTTAATAAAGTCAGAGGTAGATCCAGCTTTAGGAAATGGCGGACTAGGAAGACTAGCCGCTTGTTTCTTAGATTCTATGGCATCTGTAGGTATGAGCGGTCATGGATATGGGATAAGATATAAATATGGCTTATTTAAACAAAAATTTGTAAATGGTTGCCAGGTAGAAGTTCCTGATAATTGGTTAACTCAAGGAAATTATTTATGGGAAGTTGTTAGGCCAAATAAAGCTATATTAGTTAAGTTTGAAGGTGATGTTTACTTAGAAGAACATCATGGAAGTTTAAAAGTAATTCATAAAAATTATATTCCAGTTATGGCTATGCCTTACGATATACCTATAATCGGTTATGAAAATGACTGTGTAAACACACTTAGATTATGGAAGAGTGAGATACCAAGAAGGGATTTTGGTCAAACAACAGCAAATGCTAGAAACTATTCAGCAAGCTATGAAGAGGCATTAAATTATAAGTATTATACAGAAGAGATTTCTCAAGTTTTATATCCTAATGATTCTAATTATGCAGGTAGATTATTAAGATTAAAACAGGAATACTTTTTTGTAAGTGCAGGAATACAAGATATATACAGAAAGTATAAAAAGCATAAGTTTGATATACATGAGCTACCAAATAAAGTAGCTATTCACATAAATGATACTCATCCAGCATTATGCGTCCCAGAGCTTATGAGAATACTACTAGACATAGAAGGACTTTCATGGGATGAAGCATGGGATATAACTAGAAATACCATATCATATACAAATCATACTATAATGTCTGAAGCTATGGAAAAATGGCCAATAGAAATGGTAAAAAAATTGCTACCAAGAATATATATGATAATTGAAGAAATTGATAGAAGATACAATCTTTATTTAAATAGTAAATATCAAAATAAAGATAAAGTAAATAATATGAGTATCATAAATAATGGAATGGTTAATATGGCTAACTTATGTATTGTTTCTAGCTATAGTGTAAATGGGGTCGCTAAACTTCATACGAACTTATTAGAAAAAGAAGTATTAAAAGATTTTTATGAAGATGAGCCATATAAATTTAATAATAAGACTAATGGTATAGCTCATAGAAGATGGTTAATTAGTGCAAATCCCCAATTAAGTGGATTAATAACTGATTTGATTGGATCTGATTGGAAGACTGAGACATTTAAATTAAAAGAGTTAGAGCTATATAAAAATGATAATAATGTATTAGATAAATTAGATAATATAAAATATGATAATAAGGTTTTATTATCTAACTATATAAAGGAAAAATATAGTATTGATGTAGATCCAAATTCTATATTCGATGTTCAAGTAAAAAGGTTACATGCATATAAACGTCAATTACTGAATTTATTGAATATAATGACTTTATATCATAAGATATTAGAAAATCCTAATATGGATGTACAGCCAAGAACTTTCATATTTGGAGCAAAAGCAGCTCCAGGATATTATTTAGCGAAGTGCATAATAAAAACAATAAACTCAGTTGCAGACTTAATTAATAATGATATTAGAGTAAAAGATAAGCTTAAAGTAGTATTTATAGAGAACTATGGTGTTTCTCTAGCAGAGCTTATAATACCTGCAGCAAATGTAAGTGAACAAATTTCAACAACTACAAAAGAAGCATCAGGAACTAGTAATATGAAGTTTATGATGAATGGTGCACTAACTATGGCAACGTTAGATGGTGCAAATGTTGAAATATGTGAACTAGTTGGTAAAGAAAATATGTTTTTATTTGGTTTAACGGCTGAAGAAGTATTGAATTATAATAAAAATGGAGGATATTCATCTATAGATTTATATCATACAAATTTGAGACTAAAACAAGTTGTAGATGATTTAGTAAATGGATTTATACCTAACTTAGGTAAAGAAGGAAGAGAAGTTTATGACTCTTTAATAACATATAATGATGAATATTTTGTACTAAGGGATGCCAATGATTACGAAAGAGCACAAAGGGAACTAAGTGCTTTATATAAGAAAAAATATGATTGGAACAGAATGTCTTTAATTAATATAGCTAATTCCGGCGTATTTTCTAGTGATAGAACGATAAAAGAATATGGCGATGACATTTGGTTTAAAGGGTGTGAGAAGAATGAGAAAATGTATAAGTTATAATTCTTGGGATGAAGGGTTTAAGGCTCCGTTTGGAGCCTTGAATACTAAGAATGAAGCAATTATAAATGTTATTACAAATAAGGATATAGATGTATATAACATATCTTTAGTAATTTTAGGGGAACATGAAGATTTAACTAATTTTGTATATGATAGAATAGAATTAAAAGAAATACAAAATATAGGGAATGAAAAAACTTTTACTTGTAAAATAAGACCTTTTGAAAAAGCTGGTATATATTTCTATTATTTTGAGGTTGAAGGAAAAATAGATGGTAATAATCAAAAAGTATTTTACGGTAAGAGTAAAAATGATGGTAGAGCTTGTGAATATAAATATGAAAATATAAACAAATATCAAATAACAGTTCATGAAGATATAAAGGTTCCTAATTGGTATAAGGAAGGTATACTTTATCATATATTTGTAGATAGATTTAATAATGGAAATCGAAATGACAAACCAATAAATCCTAAGAAAAATTCATTTATATATGCAAATTGGGATGATACTCCGATGTATATAAAAGATAAAAATGGAGATATAGCTAGATGGGATTTTTATGGTGGTAACTTAAAAGGAATAATAAATAAATTAGGATATTTAAAGAAATTGGGTGTTAGTATTTTATACTTAAGCCCTATATTTGAATCTTCTAGTAATCATAAATATGATACAGGAAACTATAAAAAGATAGATCCGATGTTTGGAGATGAAGAAGTTTTTGCTGAACTTATAGAAAAAGCTAAAGAAAAAGGAATGTCTATAATATTGGATGGTGTATTTAATCATACAGGAGCTGATAGTAAGTACTTTAATCAATATGGTAATTATGATAGCATAGGGGCTTATCAATCACAGGATTCAGAATATTCATCTTGGTATCGATTTGAAGAATTTCCTAATAAATATGATTGCTGGTGGGGAATTAAATCACTGCCTAATATAAATGAATTATCGCCAAGTTATATGAACTACATAATGTATGATGAAGATAGCGTAATAAAAAAATGGACTAAAATGGGAGTCAAGGGATGGAGACTAGATGTAGCTGATGAACTTCCTAAAACTTTTTTAAGTGAATTAAGAAAAGAATTAAAATCAGTTGATAAGGATGCAATACTTACAGGTGAAGTATGGGAAGATGCATCAAATAAGATAAGTTACGGCAAGAGAATGAATTATTTCTCTGGTGACAAATTAGATTCTGTATTAGGTTATCCATTTAGAAAGAATATACTAGCCTTCTTAAAAGGAGAATGTACATCTTTAGAATTAAGAAATAACTATATGGAAATAAAAGAAAACTATCCAAGTGAACTATTTAAGTCCAATTTAAATTTATTAGGAACTCATGATGTTAAAAGGATAAAAACTGAGTTAAATTGTGATAAAGATATGGTAAAATTAGCAGTCATAACACAAATGACTTCTGAAGGTATTCCATATATATATTATGGTGATGAAGCTGGTCTTGAAGGAAACACAGATCCAGATAATAGAAGAACTTATCCATGGAAAAATGAAGATGAAGAGATGATAGATTTTTATAAAAATGCAATAAATACAAGAAAAAAATATCAAACACTTACATATGGAGAAACAAGCTTTATAGATACCAAGAATGACAATGTATTTGGATATTTAAGAGTAAATGATAATTTAAATAGTGAAGATTTACTAATATTAATAAATAGAGATAATACTGTGCAAAATGTATCTTTAGATTTAAATGGTGATGTGCTAGAGGAAGTTTATATTAAATATATTCCTAAGAAGTATGGTGAAATAATAGAAAAAGAAGATGGTGGAGTTTTCAGTAAAGGATTATTCAATATACAAATTGACGAAAAATCTTTTAGAATATTTACACTAAGAAAACATATAGTAGAATAGAGAATAAAAGTGTATCAAGTTATTAATTTGATACACTTTTATTTATTTTAAAATGTAAGTTCTTCATCAGATATATTGGTAGAAGTACTTTCATTAGATTCATTAAATATTTGAGGTGATTCATAGTATTTTTTATCACTAGATTTATTATGATCGAGGAATTTAATTTCATTACCCAAGACCCAAGTTTTATATTTATAAGATCCTTCAGAAGTTTCGTATCTATCAGTTCTAATGGAACCTTCAATAGCTACTAGTTTACCTTTTTGTATATATTGAGCGTAAATTTCTGCTCTTTTGCCCCAAAATTCAATTCTAATAAAATCAGATTCAACTATACCAATTTTATTTTTATAATTTCTACTAACTGCTATTGTAAAACTTGTAACAGCATTATTTGATTCTCCGATAAAGTTTAATTCTGGATTATTTATAAGCCTACCGATTAGAGTAATATTATTCATTAAATCACCTCAAGATAAATTTTATTTTATTTTGATTTTAGACAAATAAATAATATTAAATACAAAAAATAATAAAAAAATTATAGATATAATAAAACACGAAATTTCTTTATTAAAAAGTTTTTACCAGTTCGCATTAAAAAGAATTGTAAAAATGGTGAATATTTTATAAAATAAAGCCAAAACTGATTTCAGGTTAATAAAATAATAAAAAAATCTCTATATCAAAGGTGATAATTAATTTTTTAATGTAATCTATATAAATATAATGTATAATTAAAATATAAGAAAATAAAAAGTTCGAATACGGGGGAATTAAGTATGAAAAAGAAATTAACATTGACGACTAAAATATTACTTGGATTGTTTTTAGGATTCGTGTTTGGTTTAGCACTTAGTAAAGTTCAAGATGGATTTATAAAGAATACACTTTTACTAGATGGAATTTTAAAAGTAGTAGGTACAGGATTTACATCAGCAATAAAAATGATGGTAGTACCATTAGTATTTGTATCTTTAGTATGTGGAACATCATCTATGGGTGATGTAAAAAGGTTAGGACGAATAGGTGGAAAAACTATGTTATTCTACTTAGGTACAACTGCAATAGCAATCATAATATCTTTAGTATTAGGTAGCTTATTAAAGCCTGGTATAGGATTAGATATGAGTAGTATGGTTACAGGAGAAGTTACAATAGGAGAATCTAAGTCACTGGTAGAGATAATATTAAATATAATACCAACAAATCCAATAGCATCGCTGGCTAATGGGGAAATGTTACAAGTGATATTTTTTGCAATGCTTTTAGGAATATCTATGAGTATATTAGGAAAAAAATCGGAACCAGTTAGAGTAGTGTTTGAAAGTGCAAATGAAATATGCATGAAGATGGTAGGTATAATAATGTTAGCAGCTCCATATGGTGTATTTGCCCTGGTATCTACTACATTTGCAACAGTAGGTACTGATGCTATATTTGCTCTATTAAAGTATATAGTAATAGTATTATTAGGTCTTTTAATACATGTAACATTTGTGTATGGAGGTCTATTTAAAATATTTACAAGACAAAAAATAAAACCATTTATAAGTAAATTTAGTGGTGTTGCAGCTATTACATTTTCAACAGCGTCAAGTAATGCATCTGTTCCAGCTAGTTTAGAAATAATGGAAGAATTAGGTGTTAGTAAAGGTGTAAGGTCATTTACTATACCTATGGGTGCTACAATAAATATGGATGGAACAGCTATAATGCAAGGTATAGCAGCATTGTTTATAGCGCAGATATACGGAATTGATTTAGGAATGAATGATATGATTACTATTGTACTTACTGCAACATTAGCATCTATAGGTACAGCAGGTGTACCCGGGGTTGGAATGATAATGTTATCAATGGTATTACAATCAGTAGGGTTACCTCTTGAGGGTATTGGATTGATAATGGGTGTAGAAAGAATAATAGATATGTTTAGAACGACTGTAAATGTTATGGGGGACAATATTTGTACATTAATAATAGCAAATAGCGAAAAGGAATTAGATTTAAAAACTTATAATAGTGAAGACGTTGTAGATAATTTAATATAAATAGGTTAGTAAATATTGATCGGCTAAAGTAAATAGGGTATCTCAACTTGAGATGCCCTATTTTAATATGATAATTATATCCAAATATAATTTGTACAATAAATTATTATTTAGTTATTATAACTAGATATCTTAGCATATAGATAATTATGGACAAAGTTATTTATATGTTAGGAGGATGAACATGCAAGATAAATATAAAGTGAAAGAGATTTTAAAGTTTGCAGGAACATATATATCGGTATGCATAGGTTCAGGGTTTGCAACAGGGCAAGAAATAATGCAATTTTTTTCTGCACATGGAGTACATAAAAGTATTTTTTCTACATTTATTTGTATGATTATAATGTGTTATTGTGGATCAAAGTTATTAGAAATAGGGAAAAGTATTAACTTGAAGTCATCTAATGATATATTCACATATTTATGGGGAGAATCTATTGGAAATTTATTTAAAATGTTTATGCCAGTATTTTTTCTTTGTAGCTTTATAGTGATGGTCTCTGGAGCAGGTGCATCAATAAGTCAATATTATGGCATAGATAGAAATATTGGAAGTACACTTATGGCTGTCTTATCTTTAGTATCGGTATTAATGGGTATAAAAAGAGTTGTAGATATTTTAGGAAATGTTGGACCTATAATCGTAATAGTGTCATTAGCAGTTGGAATTATAACTGTATCGAGAAATTATTCAAGCTTCATCAATAGTGAAAATATAGTTTCAGCACTCAATGTAACTAAGGCAGTAGATAATTGGCACCTTACAGGTATACTATATAGTGGTCTTAATATAATAATGGTTACGACATTTTTAGTAAGTGTAGGACAAACATCTACTAATAAAATTAATTGTAGATGGGGTGGTATTTTAGGTGGGTTAGCTTTTATGTTGGCTTGTTTAGTTATTAATTTAGGGATATTATCAGATATCGAAAATATATGTTTAAATGAAATTCCCACTTTATATATGGCTAAAAAAATAGGACCAATAGTAGGTATTTTATTTTCATTTATACTTATAGCTGGAATATATACAACAGCAGTGCCTTTATTATGGAGTGTATGTAATAGTTTTGCAAAAGAGGGAACGTGGAAATTTAACCTTATAGCATTTTTATGTTCATTAATAGCTTTAATAGGTGGAAGAATTCCATTTTCGGTATTAGTAAACTTTATATATCCTATATCAGGAGCATTGGGAGTACTAATAATAATAGGTTTATTTATAAAAAACATATATGTATAAGATTTAGGTATACTGGTTGAGTAAATATACTTTGTAATAAATACAATTATAAAGTTATGTTAATGTCATACGGAGAAAATACATTTGCCTATATTATTGAAAAAATCTAAAAATTCTGAAAAAAGTAAAGAAATTTATAATAATAAGTGGTATAATCATAAATAAAACTAACAAGAGGTGAGGTTATGGGGGAATATAGTTTTAAATATGGAGATACCACATTAATTACATGTATAAAAGATGAGCATATTATTCATTTGCTTAAACCAAAACATGTAGATTCTATAATAGATATAGAAAAAAAAGTTAATGAAGTTTTAGATAATCCTATTGGAACAGAAGCACTTCGAGATATTATAAAGCCAGGTGAAAAAATATCTATAATAGTAAGTGATATAACCAGAGCTTGGATGCAGAGTAATAAATTTGTAATACATATAGTAAATTATCTTTCATATTTAGGCGTGAAAGATGAAGATATGTTTGTAGTAATAGCTTTAGGTGGACATAGAAAAAGTACAAAAGAAGAATTAATAGCTGTTGTAGGAAAAGAAGTTCTAGATAGAATTAATGTATATGACCATGAATGTGAGGATAAAAATGAACTAGTTTATTTAGGAGAATCAAGTAGAAAGACTCCTATATATTTAAATAAGAGAGTATATGAAGCAGATAGAGTAATATTAACTGGAGGAATAGTATTCCATATATTTGCAGGATTTGGAGGAGGTGCTAAGAGTATACTTCCAGGTGTTGTAGGAATAGATACAATACAAGCAAATCATAGACTTTGTTTTAATCCAGGAAAATCAAGTGGTCTTAATTTAATGGCAGGACCTAATATAGTACAAGGTAATCCACTAAGAGAAGATATGAATGAAGTTTGTAAAATTGTAAATCCAGACTTTTTATTTAATGTTATTCTTGATACAGAAGGAAACTTTATAAAATTTGTAGCGGGACATTTTTATAAAGCATGGTATGAAGGTGGCTTATTTATAAGAAGTCTTTATGGAGTTCCAGTACAAAGTCAAGCAGACATAATAGTGGCATCAGCAGGAGGATTTCCTAAAGATATTAACTTATACCAAACTATAAAGACCATGGATAATGCATTGTATGGCGGAAAAGAGAACAGTGTATTAATATTAGCTAGTGAATGTAGGGATGGATTAGGTGCTGATGAATTTGCAGAATGGTTTAAGTATACTACCTTAGAAGATATGGAAAATGCATTAAAAGAAAACTTTACTGTACCAGGATATGCAGCTTATAAAACAGCCTATACAGCAAATCATAGAAAAGTTATATTTATATCCAATTTAGATGATGATATAGTGAAAGATTTTAATATGATACCATGTCATGATTTAGATGAGGCCATGAAGTTAGCTTATGAAATTTGTGAAATTGAAAATCCAAAAATAACTTTGATGCCATATGGAGGTAATACATTACCTATATCAATGTAAAAAAGAGTTGTATAAAGTACTTAATGTATTTTGTACAACTCTTTTTTACTTTATTATTGTAGTTTTTGATTATTTATAACAAATTTCATTAAAAAAAATATAGGTATAGTAGAAATCACGGGAGCAAGCATTGGTGCAAATACTTTGCTTATTCCTAATATATTAACCATAAATATAATTACTCCCATATTTAATATATACTCAAATATATAAACTAAGAAAGTAAGCAAAAATTTTTTTAATGAAAGTTTACTATTTTTAAATGTATACTTTGAGTTTAGAAAGTAAGAGGCACTTATGCTAATGACACTGACAATAGTATAGGAAACTAAATAATTTATTTTAAATTTTAAAAAAAGCATAAGATAAAAAAACTGAGATATCCAAAAGTTGCTTATTCCAACTATATTAAATTTTATATATTCAATAAACTTAGATTTTAAGTTGCTAAATTGTATAGAAAAGTGTTTAGACATATTAGCGATCTCCTTATAAGTCATAATATAAAATATTATATTATATATTAATAAAATTTATTTGTATATAAGTTATTATTCCAAGAATTATAAAATTAAATTAAAAATATTTGCCTTTGACATAAATATAAAAAAGTCCTACTATTTAGTTAAAAGTAAATGTATAAATATCAAAGGGGGAAAATAAATGTCAAATTGTGGATCTTGTCCATCAAGTAAATCTTGTAATAAAGAACAGTCAAGCTGTGGAGTAAGTAATAATCCTAAAAATAAAATTAATCGAATAATAGGGGTAATGAGTGGAAAAGGTGGAGTTGGAAAATCAACTAGTACTGCTTTAATAGCAAAAAGTTTAAGGAAGAAAGGGTATAAAGTAGGTATATTAGATGCAGATATAACTGGACCTAGTATACCAAGGTTATTAGGGGTTAGCAACTTAAGAGCTAATACAATAGACGGAGAATTACATCCTGTAATAAGTAAAGATCATATAAAAGTAATGTCTTTAAATTTATTAATAGAAGATGAAAATCAACCTGTCATATGGAGAGGTGCAATGATATCAAATGCAGTTAAACAATTCTATACAGATGTTATATGGGGAGATTTAGATTATCTTATTATAGATATGCCACCAGGAACAGGAGATGTGGCATTAACAGTAATGCAATCAATTCCTCTAAATGGAGTAGTTATGATATCAGTTCCACAAGATATGGTCTCAATGATAGTTTCAAAAGCAGTAAATATGGTGAAAAAAATGAATATAGATATAATAGGTGTAGTTGAAAATATGAGCTATATACTATGTCCAGATTGTGGTAAAAAAATTCGAATTTTTAATAGTAATAATAGTAGGGATTTTTTAGATGAAATGAATTTAAATTTATTAGGATCATTACCAATGAACTCTGAAATAGGTAATGTTTCAGTTGGAATATATGAGAGTGATGAAAATTTAGATGATCTATTTAATCCTATAGTAAATAATATGTTAAATTCATTAAATAAAATTGAAAATGAAAAATACATAATCTCTACTATATAATAATGTAATTATCATTAAATCTGGAATCTGGAAAAGTTATAGTATTAGGAGGTTTTGTTATGAAGCAAACTAGAAGTTATGATAGTATAAAGTTTTTTCCAGAAAAAGGATATATTGAATACTGCGTAAAAAATGATGATAATTTACAAGAAATAAAATTAAGTAATGATGAAATGAAGGCAATTAGCTTAAAAGATGTAGAAGGTTATAGTAGTAAAATATGTTCTAAAAAAATGGGAATAACATTAAAAGATTTTGAATCATTAATTAATGAAGCTAGAAAAAAAATAGCAGTAGCACTAGTTGATGGGAAAAATATAAAATTAACGATAAAAGAAAATGATCCTAAAGAAGATGAAGATTTAGATAACAAAAAAGTTTGTAAGTTTAGATGTGCTACATGTGGATATATTTATTATGTAAATTATGAATACCAAGATATAGTATGTCCGAAATGTAAGTCGACAAAAGTTATGTCTAGCGAAGATGCAGGATTTTCAAAAAAGTGGTCTCTTAAGAAATAGATAATAATTGACTAAAGAAAAGCAGTCTGATATTATAACTTTAATGCCATAATCACAGAACTTGAATTCTTTATTCAAAGTTTTGGAATAGAGGAGATGACAAGGTGAAGATATTAGATACTGTAATAATCGGAATTGATTTAATGTTATTTATGTATTTTTATAATGTAGCGATAAATACAACTGATATGACTACAAGACTGATAGCTTGTGCAGCTATGACTTTTGAAGTTTATTTTATTAGAAAACATATAAGAATAATGAGAAGATTAAATGTAAATAAAAAAGAGAATGTAACTAAAGATAAATAATAGTTAATTACAAAAGTACCTACATTTAGGTGCTTTTTTGTTGTAATTTATAAATTTTGGATAAATTATATAATATAAATTAAAATTAATTAGGAGGACATTATGAGTAGACAATTTGAAATAAGTTATTCTTTTGGATATGTGTATGATAAAAGTAAATTAATAGCAATGTATCCAGTAGGTTCAAATGTAATTAGTGAAGATGAATATGAAATGGAAGTAGAAGTGGCATTTTTAGAAGATGGTATAAATGCAGCTTTTAAAGAAGAGGATATTAAGTTCGCAAATGATACTATGAAACCATTGGAAATGTTTTTAATGAAGCCAAATAATATAATACCTTTTGTTGATACAATAAAAGATTTTGATACAAAAGAAGAACTAACTAAGCTTATAACAGAATTTGATAAAGAGTATGAATTAAAGAATGAGTATATACAAAAAGGTTATGAAATAAAAGATTATTATGATGTATTTAAAAATGTTACTAAATACATACCTAATGAGAACTTAGATAATTTAAATATATTAAAAATTGAATCTGAAAAATTTGATATGAATAAATTTTTAAATGATATAAAGGAAAATCTGGATGAAGTAACGGAAGCAAATCCTATATTTATGGGAAAAAGTGAACTTACTCCAAGATTATTTATAAAATCAAAAAGTGCGAATAGTACTAAATGTTTTTATATTCCATTTGCTACATACGGAAGTTCATATGATGATGGAATCGTTTGTGCAAATAAAGAAAGAATTGAAGATATAGATTCAGATATGGGTGATTTAGAGATAACAGTTACAAAAGATGCAGGATACATAATTGAAAATATAAATAATATTTTAACTTTTAAAATAAGTAATTTTAATTCTAAGACAGAAAATAATAATCAAATAACTCAGGTTGTTGATTATGGAGGGATAATTAAGCCAATGATGATAGAATTTTTAAATTCATACATCAAAAATTAAACTTTTAAAAATATATGAGTAGTTTTTATAATATAAATAAGTAGGAGATCTTTTGATATCCTACTTATTTTTTTATTATATAATTAATTTATAAAATTTAGGGGAGATTATTGTGAGTGTATTAAATATAGAGCAAATTAAATATAAATCTAATGAACTAAAACAGTGGATTGTAGACATAAGAAGAGATTTACATAAAACACCAGAACTTGCAATGAATGAAGTTATAACTAAAGGTAAAATTAAGAAATATTTAGATGAGATAGGTATAGAATATAAAGAATTTAATGATAACTATGGAATAATGGCATATATAATTAAGTCAAATGCAAAAAAAACAATAGCTATAAGAGCTGATATTGATGCCTTACCGATTGAAGAAAAAAATGATGTTGAGTATAAGTCTTTAAATAAAGGTATAATGCATGCTTGCGGACATGATGCTCATACTGCAATATTATTAGGCGCATGTAAAATATTATATGAAATAAGAGATAGTCTAAATATTAATATTAAATTCTTATTTCAACCAGCGGAGGAAAATATAGGTGGAGCTAAATATATGATACAAAATAAATGTTTGGAAAATCCAAAGGTTGATTATATATTTGGACTTCATGTCCAACCTTATTTAGAAACATCATTTATAGAATGTAAGTATGATACTCTGAATGCAAGCGCTAATGGATGTAAAATTAGAATAAAAGGTAAAAGGGCTCATGGAGCATATCCTAATAATGGTGTAGACTCACTAATTGCCTCATCTCAACTTATACTTGCTTTACAAAATATAGTTAGTAGAGAAATAGAACCTTCTAATATTAGTGTTATTACATTAGGAAAAATAAATGGAGGAGAAGCTCAAAATATTATTTGTGAAGAAGTGAAGATTGAGGGAACTATAAGGGCGCTTACAATAAAAGATAGAGAATTTATACTCAATAGAGTTTATGATATGGTTGAAAATATATCTAAAGCGCATAGATGCATTGGACATATAGATATTGACCAAAACTGGTATCCTCCAGTAATAAACAATAATTATTTGGTAGATATAGTGAAAGAAAATACACGTAAATTATTAGGTAAAGATAATTTTTTATTAAAAGAATATCCATCTATGGGGGGAGAAGATTTTTCATTTTATACGGATAAATGTAAAGGTGTATTTTTTCATTTAGGATGTGGAAATAAAGATAAAAATATAATTAGTCCACTTCATACAGCAAATTTTAATATAGATGAAGGGTGTTTAACAACTGGAGTTATGATGCATGTAATTAACACATTGTATTTCAATTAAGGATAAAAAGCAAAGTTACTTTAAACTAAGTGACTTTGCTTTTTATTTATATTAAAAACAACATAGATTTTTATATATTGTTAAAAATAATATAAATATATTACGACAATTGATAAGGAGAAAATAGTATGAATAAAAAAAGTGTAAAAATAATCCCTTTAGGAGGTTTGGGAGAAATCGGTAAAAATATTACAGCAATAGAGTATGAAGATGAAATAATAGTTATAGATTGTGGAGTATCTTTCCCAGATGAGGATATGTATGGAGTTGACTTAGTCATACCGAATATAAGTTACTTGATTGATAGACAGGATAAGGTAAAAGGTTTATTTTTAACACATGGTCATGAAGATCATATAGGAGCTATACCATATATAATAAAACAATTAAATATGCCTATATATGGTACAAAGTTAACTTTAGGGCTAGTTGAAAATAAGTTAAAGGAGCACAAAATGTTAGACTTATGTACTTTAAATCCGGTTAATGCAGGATATATGGTGAAATTTGATAATATGAGTATAGAATTTATTAGGGCAACACACAGTATAGCAGATTCTTGTTCATTAGCCATATTTACACCAATTGGAACTATAGTACACACTGGAGATTTTAAAATTGATTATACACCTATTGATGGATTAGTTATGGATTTAAATAGATTTTCAACATTAGGGGATGAAGGTGTATTATTACTATTAGCTGATAGCACTAATGTTGAAAGAGAAGGACATTCACTTTCTGAAAAGGTAATAGGAGAAACACTAAATAGAATTTTTAGAAATGCAAAAGGTAGGATAATAGTAGCTACATTTGCATCAAATATACATAGAATGCAACAAATAGCAAATGCATCTATAAAAGAGAATAGAAAGATAGCTTTTAGTGGAAGAAGTATGGAAAATGTATCACAAGTAGCTATGGATTTAGGATATTTACATATACCAGATGAATCTGTTATAGATATTGATGATATTAATAAGTATCCTAATGAAAACATAACTATAATTACAACTGGAAGTCAAGGTGAATCAATGGCAGGTCTTTCAAGGATAGCTCATGGATCACATAAAAAAATTGAAATAGATAAAGATGATTTATTTATAATATCGGCATCTCCAATACCTGGGAATGATAAGATTATTTCAAGAGTTATAAATCAACTATTTAGAAAAGGTGTAGAAGTAATATATGAAGATTTGGAAGATATACATGTATCTGGACATGCATATAGAGAAGAACTAAAGTTAATACATACATTGGTTAAACCTAAATACTTTATGCCTGTTCATGGAGAGTATAGACATTTAAAACATCATAGTGATTTAGCTATAAAACTTGGAATGAGTCCTGAAAATGTATTTACATTAGAAACTGGTCAAGTATTAGAAATATCAGAGAATGAAGCTAATGCAAATCAGAAAATACATACAGGTGTTTTATATGTAGATGGTATAGGAGTAGGAGATGTAGGTAATATAGTTTTAAGAGATAGAAAGTACTTAGCAAATGATGGTATGGTAACAATAGTCTTAGCTATAAATAGAGATACATTTGAGATTGTAGCAGGACCTGATATAATAACAAGAGGATTTATTTATGCTAGAGAATCAGAAGACTTAATAAATGAAATCAAGGATATATCAAGAAATGTAGTAGAACAATGTTTAGAAGAAAAAGTTATAGAATGGCATATTTTAAAAAATAGTATAAAAAAATCTGTTGAGAATCACTTATATACAAAGACAAAGAGAAGACCTAGTGTATTTCCAATAATAATGGAAGTATAAAATTTGATTAAAAAGTAATGTCAAAAATCAAAGTTGTCTCATAGTATAAGCTAGGAGTTAAAAAACTTCAAAAAAATTATATAGGGGGACAACATAATGTTAGACAGATTTTTTGGAGACGATGGATTCTTTGGTGGATGTGGATGGTGGATAATAGTATTATTCTTCTTATTCTTAGCATTCCAAGATGTATGGGTAGATTTTGATATATGTGCATGGATACCATTCTTAATACTATTATTAATAGTATGTGGATGTGGAGACGTTTTTGATGGTGGCTGCTGCTAATCAAATTGATGTAAAAAGTACCGATTAACTTCGGTACTTTTTTATATAAAATAAAAAAATATATACATAAATTTATAGAATATTGAGTGAAAATAATCTTGAAAAATATTGTCTTAAATTGTATAATATAAACTTAGTTAAAAAGAAAAAATAAATATAAACTTTTTAACAAAATACAAATACAAATATATATAAAATACGGTTATCAAGTAAGAAATAAAAATTAAATATTTAGTGAGGTGGCACAATGAAAATAGGATTTGATCATAAGAAATACCTAGAGGAACAGTCAAAATATATACTAGAGAGAGTTAATAATTTTGACAAGTTATATTTAGAATTTGGTGGAAAGTTAATCGGAGACTTACATGCAAAAAGGATATTACCAGGATTTGATGAGAATGCTAAAATCAAAGTATTACAACATATGAAAGATAAATTAGAAGTTGTTATATGTGTTTACGCTGGTGATATAGAAAGAAATAAAGTAAGAGGAGATTATGGGATCACTTATGATATGGAAGTCCTAAGGTTAATCGATGACTTAAGAGCATATGACTTAGATGTTAACAGTGTTGTAATAACAAGATTTGAAGGACAACCTGCAACTACAGTATTCATAAATAAGTTAGAGAGAATGGGGATAAAAGTATATAAGCATGCTCCAACAAAGGGATACCCAACTGATGTTGATACAATAGTTAGTGATGAAGGATATGGTGCAAATCCTTATATAGAAACAACTAAACCTATAGTTGTAGTAACAGCTCCAGGACCAAATAGTGGAAAGTTAGGAACTTGTTTAAGTCAGTTATATCATGAAAATAAAAGAGGAAATAGCGTTGGATACTCTAAATTCGAAACATTCCCAGTTTGGAATTTACCGCTTAAACATCCAGTAAATATAGCTTATGAAGCAGCTACTGTAGATTTAAAGGATGTTAACATGATAGATTCATTCCACCTTGAAAGATATGGTGAAACATCAGTAAACTACAATAGAGACTTAGAATTATTCCCAGTACTTAAGAAAATAATAGAAAAAATAACTGGAAAAGAATCTATATTCCAATCACCAACAGATATGGGCGTTAATAGGGTTGGATTTGGTATAATAGATGATGAAGTAGTTAGAGAAGCTTCTAAGCAAGAAATAATAAGAAGATACTTTAAAACTGCATGTGAGTATAAAAAAGGTCAATTTGATAAAGATGCATTTGACACTATAAAGTTAATAATGGAACAAGTTGGATTAAAGCCTGAAGATAGAAAGGTTGTTACACCATCTAGAGAATACAGTGCGAAGTTAAAAGAAACTGCAGAAAAAACAGATAGTTGCTCAGTTGTAGCATTAGAACTAGTTGATGGAACGATACTTACAGGAAAGAGTTCAAATTTAATGAATGCAAGTGCAGCGGCAATATTAAACGGAATAAAACATTTAGCTAATATATCAGATGATATGCATTTATTATCTCCTGCAATTTTAGAACCAATTGTAAATTTAAAAACTAAAACATTAGCAAGTAGAACTCCAGAATTAAGTTGTGAAGAAATACTAATGGCTTTAAGCGTAAGTGCTGTTACAAATCCAACTGCTCAAGCAGCTGTGGAAAAACTTCCAATGTTAAAGGGATCTCAAGCTCATTCAACTACAATATTAAGTAAAACAGATGAACAAACATTTAGAGAACTTGGCATAGATGTGACTTGTGATCCAGAATATCCATCACAAAACTTATATTACGCTAACTAACAAAATAAAAGTATAGAAAATCAGACCATGCTACAATAGTAGAATGGTCTTTTTTAAATATAAAATACAAAATACAAATAAAAATATACATAAAAATAAATTTACGGTTATCAATAAGGAATAAATACTTAGTTCCTTGGAATACTTATTTTAAATGTTTTTAAGGGATTTTGCAAGAAAAACTTTTAAAAATACAAAAAAAATATTTTATAATAATTATTAACTTGAATTTTTAAGTGGAGGTGATAGTTTGGATGGAAAATAGAAAAATAATTCATATAGATATGGATGCATTTTTTGCATCTGTAGAACAAAGAGATAATCCGTTGTTAAAAGGAAAACCGGTAGTAGTTGGTGGACCTCCAGAAAGTAGGGGAGTTGTTACAACATGTTCATATGAAGCAAGAAAATTTGGAATACATTCAGCTATGCCATCTAAAATAGCTTATAAAAGATGTCCTTATGCAATATTTGTGTATCCTAGATTTGATGAGTATCGTAAAGTATCTAATCAAATAAGAGAAATATTTCATAGATATACAGATTTAGTGGAGCCATTATCATTAGATGAGGCATATTTAGATGTTACAAACAACAAGAAAAATATAAAGTATGCAACAACTATAGCTAAAATGATAAAAAATGATATTTTAAAAGAAACTAATCTAACAGCATCAGCTGGAGTTTCATATAATAAGTTTTTAGCTAAGCTTGCATCAGATTATAAAAAACCTAATGGTTTAACTGTTATAACACAAGAGGATTCTCAGGAATTCTTAGATAAGCTTCCTATAAATAAATTTTTTGGTGTAGGAAAAGTAACTGGAAAAATACTTAAAAATATGGGGATACAAAATGGATATGATTTAAGGCAATTAAATATTTATGAACTAGAAAATATTTTTAAAAATAGGGGATATCTATTTTATCAATTTTCTAGGGGTATTGACTATAGACCCGTAGAGCCTTATAGAGAGAGAAAATATATTGGTTCAGAGACTACTTTAAGCCAAAACTTAAGTATTGATGAAGAAGAGGTTACTAATATATTAAGTGAGTTATGTGAAGATGTTGCATATAGATGTAAATATTCAGATAAGCTAGGAAAAACAGTTACATTAAAGATAAAGTATGAAGATTTTACTCAAATAACTAGAAGTATAAGTTTAGAGCATCCTATAAACACTAAGAAAGATATTAGAATTAATGTATATAATCTGTTAAAAAACCTAGAAGATAATAAAAAGCAGATAAGATTATTAGGAGTTACACTATCTAATTTAGTAGATAAGGAAGTTGAAGCTGGCAATATAACAATATTTGAATATATGAATAATTTAAAAAAATAGTAATTTTAGCTGTTGAAAAATAAAAGTATAGTAAATATAATTAAAGTATAAATATAAATTATTAAGGTGTACAAATGAGTACTTAAAAGGGAATATGGTGAAAGTCCATAACAGCCCCCGCTACTGTAAGAATGACGAACGCTTGAGAGTTTGGAGACTCTAATTCCACTGGTGTATACTGGGAAGGATAAGCTATTAGGTTGAGTTCAAAGTCAGGAGACCTGCCTAAAATTAAGCATTAATCTTTCGGAGGGAGAGAATATGTAATATGAGGGTTATTTTTATATAGATATATTTTAAAGTACATATTATATATTTTGAGAACCGAGAGATATTGGTTCTTTTTTATTTTATATATTTATATTAAAAAAACTATTTAAGAAAAAAATACTTTCTATAACATTAAGCCTAAGCATACATAAAATAAAGTATGCAGTTTAAGTTTAAGGAGGAAGGCTAATGTGTGGAATATCAGGATGGTGTAACCTTAATGACAATATAAAGGATTACACAAATATAGTTGAGAATATGATATCAACCTTAAGATTTAGAGGTCCTAACTCTGAAGGTATAAAGACATATTCACACTCTATTATTGGACACAAAAGATTAGCGATTGTAGATCCAACAGGTGGATTACAACCGATGAGTAAAACTATAGGAGATAGAGAATATACAATTTGCTATAACGGAGAGTTATATAATACTGAAGAGGTTAGAGATAGATTAAAGGAAAGAGGATATACATTTGATTCATATTCAGATACAGAAGTTCTTTTAACAGCATATATAGAGTTCGGTGAATTGTGCTTAGATTATATAAATGGAATTTATGCATTTGGAGTATGGGACGAGTATAAACAAGAATTATTTTTAGCAAGAGACCCACTTGGTGTAAAGCCATTATTTTATTCTTACAAGAATGGGAACTTAGTTTTTGGATCTGAAGAAAAGGCATTACTAACTCATCCATTAATTAGTCATGTTGTTGATCGAGATGGATTTTTAGAGTTAATATCACTAGGACCTGCTAGAATCCTAAATAGTGGTATTTTTAAAGATATAAGAGAAGTTCCACCAGCACATTATTTAAGATTTAATAAATCAGGCATAAAATTAAAAGAGTATTGGAAGCTTCAAGCTAAAGAACATGAGCATAACTTAGAAGAAACTAAGAAATATGTAAGAGATTTATTGATTGAAGCAATAGAGGGTCAACTTGTAAGTGATGTACCTGTGTGTACTTTTTTATCTGGTGGATTAGATTCTAGTATAATATCAAAGGTAGCAGCAGATGCTTTCAATAGACAAGGAAAAGAAACACTTAATACTTTTTCTATAGACTATACAGATAATGAAAAATATTTTAAGAAAAGTTATTTTCAACCAAACTCAGATTCATATTGGGTAAAGGTTATGGCAGAGTATATCGGAAGTAATCATCATGACGTAGTTCTTGATAATGTAGAACTTGCGCATGCTTTAATAGATGCAACTATGGCATCTGATTTACCAGGTATGGCAGATATTGACTCATCCTTAGACCTTTTTTCAAGAGAGGTAAGTAAACACGCTACAGTTGTTTTATCTGGAGAATGTGCAGATGAGGTTTTTGGAGGGTACCCTTGGTATACTAGAGAATATGATTCTATAGAAATTTTCCCTTGGGCTACCACAATTGGTTATAGGAAAAATGTATTAAATGATAGTTTGAAGTTGTTACCAATAGAAGATTATGTAAAGCAAGCATGTAGAGATAGTATAGCTAAGGTGCCTAAGCTTAATGGAGAATCAAAGGAAGATTCAATAATGAGAGAATTATCATACTTAAATCTAAAATGGTTTATGATAACTTTATTAAATAGGAAAGATAGAATGACTATGCATAATAGTTTAGAAGGTAGAGTACCTTTTGCAGATAAAAGATTAGTAGAATATGCATTTAATATGCCTAAGCATATAAAACTGCTAAATGGAAGAGAAAAAGGACTGTTAAGAGAAGCATCTAAAGGAATATTACCAGAAAATATCGTTGAAAGAAAAAAAAGCCCTTATCCTAAAACTCATAATCCAATATACACAAAAGAAGTATGTAAGATGTTAAAGAGAATATTAGATGATAAAAGTTCCCCTATTCATCAAATTATAGATGAAGAATTTGTAAAAGAATTAGTTCAGACTGGTGGTTCAGCATTTAACCAACCTTGGTTTGGACAATTAATGACAGGTCCTCAAGTTATAGCATATTTAATTCAAATAAACACTTGGATGAATCTTTATAATGTAGACTTACAATTATAGATAGAATGCTAAAAATAGCTTAATTTTATACAAATATAAAGTATAAAATTAAGCTATTTTTGTTTTAAGTTAGTCCATCAGAATATCTTCCAAAGCCTCTCTATCTAGTATCTTTATTATGTTTTTTTGATAATCTATTAATCCTTCATCTTTCATGTTAATTAATTCTCTTGAAAGTGAAGGTCTAGGAATTCCAAGTGATTCAGAAAGCTTTTGTTTTGTCATGTTTAATTTTATAAAATTACTTTTTTGGATGTTAGATTCTTGTATTAAAAAGTTGCATAGTTTTTGTTTAATTGTGCTAAATGATAAACCAGTTATAGATTTATTTAAAGTTATTATCTTATTAGTTAATTCATTTAAAAATAACTTCAAGAAACTAGGGTGGCTAGTACAAAAATAAATAAAATCATATTTATCTATAAACATTACCTCGCTATTAGTTGATGAAATAACTGTAGCTGGATAAGAGTTAGCATCAGAGAATGCAATTATTTCTCCGAATAAATAGCCAACACTAAATGAAGAAAGATGAACTACTTTGTTACTAGTTAAAATTCTTTTTATATCTATATTACCACTTAGAACTAATCCAACCTTATTACATGGTGAATTTTCGATAGCAATAATATCATTCTTATCATATTTAACTATACTATAGTTTACATCTCTAAAGAATTCTATTAATTCTTTTTTAGTTTTATTTTTTAGCATTTTATCACCTATATCTTATATATAAAAATTATATATTATTTTATACCCAACTAATATATATAATATCTTAAAAAAATAATTCTATAAAGTAATTAGTTTATATTGAAGATTAAAATATCAAATGATACAATGGATTTACAGGTGTATATACAGATGAAAGGTTAAGGGATTTATTTATGTCAAATGATTTAATAGAGAAAATAAATAAAATAAAGGTAGATAGAAATGCTATTATACTAGCTCATTATTATCAACCACCAGAGATACAAGATTTAGCTGATTATGTAGGAGATTCATATTTTTTAAGTGAAATAGCAAGAGATTGTGATGAAGAAGTAATTGTGTTTTGTGGAGTCAAATTTATGGGGGAGAGTGCAAAAATATTATCTCCAAATAAAAAAGTCTTAATGCCTATAATAGATGCCGGATGTGCTATGGCTGATATGGCAAATGAAAAAGTTATATTAGAACTTAAAAAAAAATATCCAAATGCTATAGTTGTTTGTTATATAAATTCTACAGCAGAAGTAAAATCACATTGTGATGTAGCTGTAACATCTTCAAGCGCAGTTAAAATATTAAATAATATTCATGAAAAACAAGTAATATTTGTACCTGATAAAAATTTAGGTAAATATATATCAGAGGAATTTCCAGAAAAAGAATTTATTCTTTGGGATGGATACTGTAAGTATCATCACAATATAAAGGTATCAGACATAATAGAGTTAAGAATAAGATATAAAAATGCAAAAGTATTAGTGCATCCAGAGTGCCAAAGTGAAATCAGAGATATAGCGGACTATATAGGATCTACATCGGGAATTATAGATTATGCTACAAAAAGTAATTATAAAGACTTTATAGTTGCAACAGAAGAGGGAATACTACATGAATTAACAAAAAAAAATCCTAACAAAAATTTTTACATACCTGGAGATAGTGTATGTTGTGAAGATATGAAGAAAACTACATTAGAAAGTATATATGAAACTTTATTAAAAATGGAAAATGAAATATATATAGAAGAAGAGATAAGAGTTAATGCTTTAAATTGTTTGCTAAATATGCATAGATTTGCAGGTGATAAAAATGAATCTACAGTATGATGTTTTGATTGTTGGTAGTGGAGTTTCGGGCTTATATTGCGCTCTTAACTTAGATAAAAAACTAAACATATTAGTTATTTCAAAAGATAGCATAGAGAATAATAACACATACCTTGCTCAAGGAGGGATTTCTACTGCTAGAGGAAAAGAGGATATAAATTTATTTATAGAAGATACTTTAAGAGCTGGACAATATAAAAATAAAGATGAAGCGGTAGAAGTCTTAGCTATAGAATCTATGAACAATATAGAGTCAATGATTAAACTTGGACTTAATTTAGATAAAGATGATGGAAAAATAGCATTTACAAGAGAAGGTGCACACAGTATAAATAGAATTGTATACAGCAAGGATACTACAGGTAAAGCTGTATTTGAAACTTTAATAAATGAGGTTAAGAATAGAAAAAATATAACTTTATTTGAAAATACATGTCTAATAGATATAATAACTTTTAATAATGAATGTTTAGGTGGAATAGTACTAAAAAAAGATAAAATTAATATATTTTCGAAAGTTGTTGTTTTAGCAACTGGTGGAATAGGAGGACTATTTAAAAGTTCAACTAATCAAAGACATTTAACTGGCGATGGATTGGCTATTGCGCTTAAACATAATATAAAAGTAAAAGATATAGGATATATACAAATACACCCAACGTCTTTTTATGAAGAAAATAGCCATGGTAGAAAGCTATTAATATCAGAATCTGTAAGAGGAGAAGGCGGGAAGTTATTAAATAAAAATAAACAAAGGTTCATAAATGAGTTATTACCAAGAGATATTGTAAGTAAGGCAATTTTTGAGCAAATGAAAATTGATAATAGAAATTATGTTTACTTGGATGTAACACATTTAGATGCAAAATATATAAAAAATAGATTTGCATATATATATAAACAATGTTTATTGAGAGGAATAGATATAACTAAAGAATATATAAAGGTTACTCCAGCACAACATTATTTTATGGGTGGAATTGATGTTGACTTAAATTCATATACATCAATGACTAGATTATATGCAGTGGGTGAGGTAAGTTGTACAGGTGTCCATGGTGCAAATAGATTAGCGAGCAATTCATTATTAGAAGGATTAGTTTTTTCTAAAAGAGCAGCGGACCATATAAATAAAAATATAGATATTATAGAATTTAATATAGTTGAAGATGACAAGTTAAATATAGAACTATGTACACACCTAAATAAATCTATTTTATTAAATAAGATAATCACTATAAGAGAGGATTTAAAAAATGAACTACTTGCTAATTGATAAAATGATAAAAGAGGCTTTAATTGAGGATATACCAAATGAAGATATAAGCACTACCTCAATTATAGGAGTAGATTTAAAATGTGAGGCTGATTTAATATGCAAGGAAGATGGTATACTCGCAGGACTTCCTATATTCAAAAGAGTATTTGATATACTTGGTGAAGTGGAAGTTATATCGCTTAAAAATGATGGAGATAAAATTAAAAAATACGATAAAATAGCCTTATTGAGAGGTAGTACTAGAAATATATTATCTGGGGAAAGAGTAGCATTGAACTATTTACAGCGTATGAGTGGAATAGCTACGAAAACAAATAAATTTGTAGATAAATTAAAAGATAGTAATATGAAATTACTAGATACTAGAAAAACTATTCCAAACTTAAGAATTTTAGATAAATATTCTGTAAAAATTGGTGGTGGAATAAATCATAGATTTAACTTGTCTGATGGAATAATGATTAAAGATAATCATATAGAAGCTGCTGGTGGAATAAAAAAAGCGGTTGAGTTATTGAGGGAAAATACACCTTTTGTTAGAAAGATAGAAGTTGAAGTAGAAAATTTAGATATGGTTAAAGAAGCTGTTGAAGTTGGAGTGGATATAATAATGCTCGATAATATGGATATAGATACAGCTAGGGAAGCATTGAAAATAATTGATAGAAAAGCATTGGTTGAATTTTCAGGTAATGTTACTTTAGAAAGAATGGAAGAGATAAGTAAAATAGGTGTAGACTATATATCTGTTGGTGAGTTAACTCACTCAGTAAAAGCTTTAGACTTAAGTTTAAAGAATTTAAGAAATATATAAATTTATGTAGTTAAGCAAATAAAATGACTATCTAAAAATAATGAAATTTATTTCTAGACAGTCATTTTTTATATTTATTATCATATATTTTATATAACTAATAATTTATATAAAAGGAGATGATTCGATATAAATTATTATGAAGAATTCGAGATAGATAATAGACTAAAACAGGTCGGTATAGAAAGTGAAAAACTAGACCTAATATATGAATTAGTAAATGAAATAATAAATGCTAAAGATAAAGCTCTTAATATTATAGTAGGATTATATAGATATAAAGGGATCGAATTTAATGATGAAGAAAAGCTAGAACTATCTAGAGAACTCACAACTCAAATTAAAGATAAAGTAATAGAATATGTTTACTCAAATGATAGTACATCATATAGTGAAGCTATGATAGTAATTAATTATTTCTTATTACAAATATATAGGGGCATTGGATTGAGGGTTGAAGAAGTTACTCAAGATCCATATAAAAGTCAGTTTATGATAGAGTTTGAATTATATGAATCTGGAGGAGAGGAAAGTAAGAGAGTTAAGTTATACAATGATTTAGCTAATCCAATAAAAGATGCAGTAGATACTCTTATAAAGTTTATAAAAAGTATTTATAAAACTAACAACTTAGTATTTAAAGAAGAAGAAGAAAAAACTGTTTATGAAAGCTTAATTTATGAGCTATCTGACATTATAGTTCACTATATTTATAGTGATGAAGAAGCTAATTATAAAAACTCTATAGAGAAAATAAATGAATATATGGTTGAATTTATTGGAAGATTCATAAAAGTAAGAGATAATAAAGAGTAAGATGTATTAAAAGGTGTATACATAATAAGTATACACCTTTAATTATTTGAATTTTAAGTTTAATATTGTGAAAAATAGTTTTAATAGGGTATAAGTAAGTTAAATTAGTTAATAAAAAGGAGCAAAATATGAATTATAATAAAGTTGTAAAGGCAAAATTTATAGAAAGGCCAAATAGATTTATAGCTTACTGTGAAATAAATGGAAATATAGAAAAGGTTCATGTTAAAAATACAGGTAGATGTCGAGAACTTTTAACTCCCAAATGTAGTGTTTATTTAGAAGAAAGCGATAATCCTAATAGAAAAACAAGGTACTCTTTGATTGCAGTTGAAAAAGAAGATAGACTTATAAATATGGATTCTCAAGTTCCAAATAAAGTTATATATGAGGCTTTAAAAAATGGAAAAATAACATTACCAGGAATAGATGAAAAGGTTACTTTAATTAAGCCAGAAAAAACTTATGGAAATTCAAGATTTGATATATATTTAGAAGCTGGAGATAAAAAAGCATTTATAGAAATTAAAGGGGTTACCTTAGAAGAAGAAAATATAGTTAAATTTCCAGATGCAAAAACTGAGAGAGGAGTAAAACATATAAGGGAACTTATAGAAGCTAGAAAAGAAGGTTATTATTGCTATATAATATTTTTAGTACAAATGGATAATGTACTTTATTTTACTCCTAATAATAAAATGCATAAAGAGTTAGGGGATGCATTAATAGAAGCTAAGAATAATGGAGTTGAAGTTTTAGCATATGATAGTTTAGTTACTAAAAACTCAATAGATATAAATAAAGATATTGAAGTTAAATTATAAAATATGTTGCAACTAACGATAGTATTAGCTACTATTTAAGTGTACATATAGTGTAAATTTATTTTAGGAAGGATGTCACATACACCTTCTTATTTTTTTACGAAAAAATAAAGTTTTATTTTAATTATTCAAAATATTAGATGAAATATGTAAGTATTTATAAAATATTAATGGTATAATATTTATTGAGAAAATATATTTATACGATAAAATATGAAAGGAATACATTAATATGAAAAACGAATTATCGATGAAAGATTTACTAGATGAGCAAGAAAAGGCTTTTAATGAAGTAAAGGTAGGTAAAACTATAACTGCTAAAATAATTAAAGTTGCCCATGATGAAGTTGTATTAGACTTAGAATATGGATTTGATGGAATAATACCAGTAGGAGAATTAAATATAGAGGGTAATAAAAGTATAGAAGAAGTATATAATGTAGGAGATGAAGTAACTGCAGTTATACAAAGGGTTTCGGAAAAAGATGGAACAATAAGACTGTCTAAATTACAAGCAGATAAAAGAAATGATCTAGCAGAGATAACTAAAGCATATGAAGATCATAGAATAATAACTGTAAATGTTGAAAAAGCTATAGAAAGAGGAGTATTTGCAAAATATAAATCAATAGATGTATTTATGCCAATATCTCAAATAGATACTAAGTTTGTAAAAGAAACTAAAGAATATATTGGAGCAAATTTAGAGTGTTATCTAATAGAATTAGATGCTAAGAGAAATAGATTTGTGGTAAGTCATAGAGAGGTATTACAAGAAAGAATAAACATAGAAAGAGAAGAAAGAAGAGCTAGAATACAAGCTGAAAAAGAAGCTGAGAGAGCTAGAATTAAAGCTGAAAGAGATGCAGAAAGAACTAGAATAAAGCAAGAAAAAGAAGATCTGTTTAACTCTTTACAAGTAGGACAAAAAAGACATGGTAAAGTAACTAAGATAATGTCTTATGGTGCATTTGTAGATATTGGAGGGCTAGAAGGTTTAGTTCATTTAAATAATCTATCTTGGAAAAGAGTAGAATCTGTTGAAGATATGTTACAAGAAGGACAAGAAGTAGACGTTTATGTTTTAGATGTTAATATGGAAACTAGAAAAATAGCGCTAGCATTAAAAGATATAAATAATGACCCATGGCAACTAATATCTGAAGATGTATATGTTGATGATATAATAACAGGTAAGGTTGTTAGAATAATTGATAGAGGAGCATTCCTTGAAATTAGAGAAGGTGTAGAAGCATTTTTACCAATATCTGAGTTAAGTGAAGATAGAGTTGTAAAAGTGACTAACGTAGTAAATATTGATGATGAAGTTAAGGTAAAGGTTCTTAACTTTAATCCAGAAAATAGAAGAATGTTAGTATCTAAAAAAGAAGCTGAAAGAGAGCCTGAAGAAGATTACACAGAATATTTAGAAGTGGAAGATTCTTTAGGAACTCTTGGAGATTTATTTAAAGATAAATTTAAAAATTTACAAAAATAATAAGTCAAGGATATCTCAAATAGTTTGAGGTATCCTATATTTATATGATTAATAAGAGGAGGTATTTATGAAATCAATTTTAGATTTACATACACATACTATAGTAAGTGGACATGCATTTAGTACTATAAAAGAGAATATAGAATTTGCTGTAAGGCGTCAGATTAAATATCTTGGTATATCAGATCATTCATCTAATATGCCAGCATCACCACATAAATACTATTTTCAAAATTTAAAGGTAATTCCTAGAGAAGTTGATGGAGTCAAAATTCTTAGAGGTATAGAAGGAAATATACTTGATTTTGAAGGAAACTTAGATATAGATGAAGATTTATATTCAGGATTAGATTATGTAATAGCAAGTCTTCATCCACCTTGTGTTAAATTTGGTTCTATAGAAGAGAATACTAGAGCAATACTTAATGTAATGGATATAGAAAAAGTTAGAATAATAGGTCATCCAGATGATAGTAGATATGCACTTGATTATGAAGCAGTAGTATTAAAAGCAAAAGAAAAAAATATATTATTGGAAATTAATAACTCTTCACTAAATCCAAATTCATTTAGAGAAGGTGCAAAAGAAAATTTATCAAAAATGTTAGAGCTTTGTAAGGAGCACAATGTAAGAGTAATAATGGGAACGGACTCTCATATTTGCTATGATATAGGGAGATTCGATAATTGTGAAAAATTAATTAAAGAAGTTGATTTTCCAAAAGAATTAGTTATAAATTATCATGAAGATCAAATAATAGAATTTTTTAATTTAGATTTTATGAAGAGGTAACATAAGTAATATATATGTATAAATTTAACTATATAATTGACAAATAAAAAGTAAAATAATACTATAACTAATAAACAATTTAAAATAAAAGGCGTTGATTAGGAGTAGTAGAAATGATGAAGCTTACAGAGAGCCAAAGGATGGTGTGATTTGGCAGTGGATAAATTCGAACTTGTCTATGAGCTGTTGCAATTTGCAAACCGATTAATCTAGGTTATAGGATATATAATGATTTATCATTATTATAAAGTAGGCTTTATAGCCAAATCGAGTGGTACCGCGAGCTAAACTCGTCTCTAATTTTTTAGAGGCGAGTTTTTTTATTGGAAAAAAGATTTTAAATATATAGGAGGACTATTATGAACCATGAGAAATATTCTAGATTTAAAAAGATTACCATGAAAAATAGAAAATGTCCAGATAATGAGATTATAAAATCACCTATATGGTACAGTGTTGACCTAAGAGATGCTAACCAAGTTTTACTAAATCTTATGAATGTAGATGAGAAAATTAAGATGTTTAATATGTTGGTAGGTATTGGTTTTAAGCAAATAGAGGTAGGATTTCCATCTGCATCAGATACAGAATATAAGTTTATAAGAAAATTAATTGATGAAAATCTAATACCAGAAGATGTTACTCTTCAGGTGATAACTTAAGCAAGAGAGCATTTAATATTAAAAACTTTTGAAGCATTAAAAGTATGTAAGGAAGTAATTGTTCATATTTATAATTCAATATCAACACTTCAAAGAAATGTTGTATTTGATAAAACTAAAGAAGAGATAATTGAAATAGCTGTAAAAGGAGCGAAGCTTGTAAAAGATGAAGCTGAAAAATATCCAGAAACTAAATTTAAATAGAGAATCTAATAGCAAAGATAAAGCTGTTGAAAAAGTATTGAGTAAAGGATATAAGACAGAGGATATTTATGACGGATATGGTATAAAAGTTACCACGAAAGAAATTGGAGATTTAATTTCTAATCATAAATATTACAAATAAATTTTGAGATAATATTAAAAAGTAAACTATTAAGGTAAATAATAAATTTTATTTTAAATGTAAATCTATATTTTTATTAAAAAATGTAGAACTTAAATAAAAAAAATAAATATTATATAATAAAGAAACTATAAAATTGACATATTTATTTAGAAAACATACTATAGATATTAAAATATTAAAAATTTAAATAATAATAATTTTTAAGAAAGGAGGCTTATTATGAGCAAAAGGTTATTTATTCCTGGACCTATAGATGTAAATAAAGATGTCCTAGAATATATGTCTACTCAAGTAATCAGTCATAGAGGAAAAGAAGCATCTAGGATACAATATGATATAAGTAAAAAGTTGCAAAGTTTATTTTATACAAATAGCGAAATACTTTTATCTACATCATCCGGTAGTGGATTAATGGAAGGTTCCATTCGATCCTGTACATCTAAAAGGGCAGTTGTATTCTCCTGTGGATCCTTTGGAAAAAGATGGTATAAAATGGGAGTGTCAAACATGGTACCCGTGGATTTATTTGAAGTAGAATTAGGGAAGGCGATAAGTCCTGAAATGGTTGATAAGGTACTTTCTACCGGTAAGTATGATTTAATAACTATAACTCATAATGAGACTTCAACAGGCATAACAAACCCAATAGAGGCTATTGGAGAGGTTATTAAAAAATATGAAGATATAATTTACTGTGTAGATGCAGTAAGTTCGGCGGGTGGAATAAAAATAGAAGTTGACAAAATTGGAATAGATATATGTATAACATCGGTGCAAAAAGCACTTGGATTACCACCTGGTATGTCAATCTGTACATTTTCTAACAAAGCAGTTCAACGAGCTAAAAAAGTACCTTATAGAGGAACGTATTTTGATTTATTAGCAATGTATGAATACATAGTTAATAAGAATTACCAGTACCCTTCAACACCATCCCTTTCACATATGTTCGCTTTAGACTTCCAATTAAACCAAATCTTAAAAGAAGGCCTAGAAAATAGATTTTTAAGACATGGAGAAATGGCTAATATAGTTAGATCTTGGGCTAAAGAACACTTCCAAATTTTTACCGATGAAAATTACTTATCTAATACTCTTACCGTAGTGAAAAATACAAAAGGTATAAGTATATCTAAATTGAATGATCAATTAAAAGAGAGAAACCTTGAAATTGCCAATGGATATGGGGAACTTAAAGAAAAGACATTTAGAATATCTCATATGGGAGATTATTCAGTAGATGATGTAAAAGATTTATTAAATAATATTGATGAAATATTAGGATTTGAAAAAAATTAAATTCAATATAAGGCGGTAAAAAAAGGTTAAATTTGGAGGTATAAATATGTTTAATATATTAATAACTGATGGTGTGAATAAGGATGAAATAGAAAGATTAAGAAAGTCAAACTTTAATGTTATAAATGAATTCTTTGATGGATTAGGATTAGGGGAAAAATTAAAAGATATGGATGCTTTAGTAATAAGATCTAAAAATAAAATAACTAAAGAAATAATAGATAAAGCCTGTGAGGGTAATAGATTAAAACTAATAATAAGATCTGGCGTAGGTTTGGATAATATAGAGGTAGATTATGCTGAGAGTAAGGGTATAAAAATAATGAATACACCTTGTGGAAGTACAGTTTCAGTAGCAGAGCTTACAATATGCCAAATAATAAATATAGCAAGATTTGTAAATATATCAAATGTAAGAATGAGAGAAGGTAAATGGGAAAAGAAACATTATATAGGAACTGAAATTTACGGAAAAACATTAGGTATAATTGGTATGGGAAGAATAGGAAAAGAAGTAGCTAAAAGAGCTTGTGCTATGGGCATGAATATTATATACTATGACATTTTGGGTAAGATGGATGTGCCTAATAAATATAGATTTTGTGAATTTGAAGAAGTATTAGCAAACTCAGATTTTTTAACTATTCATATACCTTACGATAAAGAAAAGGGATATTTAATAACTAAAAAAGAAATAGAAAAAATGAAAGATAGAGTATACTTGATAAATCACGCTAGAGGTGGACTGGTTTGTGAAAAGGATTTAATAAATGCATTAGATAATGGAAAAATTGAGGCAGTAGCATTAGATGTTTTTGAAAGTGAGCCAAAATTTAATTTAGAATTAGTAAATCATCCCATGGTATCTCCTACACCTCATATAGGAGCTTCAACGGTAGAAGCACAAAAAAGGATAAGTGCTGAGATAGTAGAAATTATAACTGAATATTTTCAAAGTGAAGAAGGTCGTAAAAATATAAGGCTAGCGCTATAAGAGCATATAAATAAGGGGGATGAATATGGCAGTAATAAAACCATTTAGAGCAATTAGACCATCTAAAGAATATGTAGATAAGGTAGCTGAATTACCATATGATGTTATGAGTAGAGATGAAGCTAAAAATATGGCGTATAACAATAAGTATTCATTTTTACACATAGATCGTGCAGAGATCGATTTACCAGATTATATAGATGAGTATGATGAAAAAGTATATTTAAAAGCAAAAGAAAATTTAAATAAATTTAAAAAGGAAAATATTTTAATTCAAGATGAGAGTGAATGTATATATATTTATAGAGAAATAATGGATAATAGAGCTCAAATAGGTATAGTTGCATGTGTATCTGTAGATGATAGTTTGAATGGTATTATAAAGAAACATGAATATACTAAACCAGACAAGGAACTAGATAGAACAAATCATATAAGGTATTGTAATGCAAATACAGGTACTATATTAATAACCTATAAAAATAAAAAAGAAATAGATGATATAATAAATAGCTATACAAAAGAAGAACACTTATATGATTTTATATCAAATGACAATATAAGACATACTGTTTGGAGAGTAAGTGAAAGTAAGGCTATAAATAAAATAGTAGATGAATTTAAAAGTATACAGTATTTATATATAGCAGATGGACACCATAGAGCAGCTTCAGCAGAGAATATTGCAAAAGAAATGAGAATTAAAAATTCTAGTTATACAGGAAAAGAAGAATTTAATTACTATTTAGCAATGATTGCACCAGAAAAAGACTTATTAGTACTAGATTATAATAGAGTAGTTAAAGATTTAAACAATTTAAATGAAATAGAGTTTATGAATAAAGTTAGAGAAAACTTTAAAATAATTAATTTAAAAGAAGATGGCTATAAACCTAAAGAAAAAGGAACGTTTGGAATGTATTTAAATAATAAATGGTATAAACTTCAATTTAAAAAGTTATCAGAAGTAGAAAATGATACAATAAGATCATTAGACGTTAGCATACTACATGATTATTTAATAGAACCTATTTTAGGAATAAAAAATCCTAGAAGTGATAAACGTATAGAATTTGTAGGAGGGATTAAAGGAATTAAAGAACTTGAAAATAGGGTTAATAAAGATATGAGGGTAGCCTTTTCTTTATATCCAACTAAAATAAAAGAATTAATGAAGGTGGCGGATGAAAATAAAATTATGCCAGCTAAATCAACTTGGTTTGAACCAAAAGTTAGATGTGGATTATTTTTGCATGAAGTATAAAAGCTATATAAAAAGATGATTACTTAATCTGAGTAGTCATTTTTTTATATAATTTTTAATTGATTAATTAATATAATTTTACTCTATGCTAAGTGTGAAAATGATAGTATACTAATACTTGCGTGAATATATGAATAAAATATAAAATCATAAAACTTAATAAATCGAGGTGGCATCATGGAAGTTATATTATCTCAATTGAACCATATAACTGTGGTAATATCAAATGTAATATGGCCAATATTTATACCATTTTTATTACTTATGGGAATTTACATTTGTGCTCAAGTAATACTAAACATAAGATCATTGACAACTGAAAAAAGAGAGTTTAGTATAATGCATTTAATACCTCAAGCATCAGTATCTCTAGGTGCTATGATGGGAACTGGAATTATAATTGGCTTTTTAAGCGCATTAAGTAACTTGTATGTAGGTGGTCAAGTATATGTAGAATCGGTAGCTTTATGGGCATTAATAGGATCATTAGTATTAATACCAATATCATATTGTGAAACATTAATAGCTAAAATTGTAAATATGGATCCTAGAGACTACATAGAAAAATTTGTATCTAAAGGTGCAGCAAAGATTTATGTTATAGCATTAATTTTATTATATGTATTTGCTATAGGTGGTGTTCAATTTAGTGGAATGGATGCTATTATAATAACGAGTTTGGATAAGATATCTGGAATTAAACTTACTCAAATGCAACAATATTTATTTGTAATAATACCCATTATATTTATTTTATTTGTAGTTGTATTGAAAAATAGACAAGATATATTTATCAAATCTATGGTAAGTATGATTTTAGTTGCTGCAGGCGCTTACTTTGTGTTTTTTGGAATATTTTTAATAAAAACACATACATATGTGCCAGCATTTATCGAAAGGATGCTTATAGGATTTAAAAATCCAGTAAGTATGTTGTTTGGAATTCCTTTAGGTCTTATATTTGGTATGCAAAGAGTAATTCAAATTGCAGAACCTGGATTAGGGACATTGCCACTAGCAGCAGTTAAAACAAATTCTAGTCCAAGAGTAGCTGCGTCTATATCAGCTATTATGACTACATTCCTTGTTGTAATATCAGTATTAGTTACATCTTATATAGCTTCATATGGAGTTGATCAAAATATTATATCGTTTACAGAAAATAGTGCTCAAAGATTAGTATCTTATTTTGAAACTGTAATAAGTGTAACAGGTATATTGGGATTAGCAATATTATTTATATTTATAATATTGTCGGGAATGACGACTTTACTAGGTTCATATTATCTTTTAAGTTTATCTAGCAAGATTAATATAAAGAATAGAAATATTATGTATCTAAGCATGTTATTAATATCAGGCATTTTATCAATATTTAAATTTGAAATATTATTTAATTTATTAAATATATTACTTTTTGTAGCAACATCTTTAAATATTGGTGCATTAGCTATGTTTGTGGAATTTGAATGGAGCAAATATAAGTTAAATAAAAATAATAAAAAGCAAGTTGCATAAAAAAATCGAGATAATTATCTCGATTTTTTTATGCGTATAATATCTACATATTTCTATAAATTACATATATAACCATGATTATTTTTAGATGTATATTATTTTTTATGATATAATTATAGGTCAGAGTTGAAAAATAAGTTTCATACTATAATAAAAAGGATATAATAAATCTTATTATAAATTAAGCAGGTGATTATCATGGAAAATAAATTTTTACCAATATGTAAACAAGATATGATAGATAGAGGTTGGGAACAGCTAGATTTTGTATTAGTTACAGGAGATGCGTATGTTGACCATCATAGTTTTGGTACAGCTATAATTTCTAGAGTATTAGAAAATGCAGGATATAAGGTTGGTATAATAGCCCAACCAAATTGGAAGTCTACAGAAGACTTTATGAAGTTAGGAAGACCAAGACTTGGATTCTTAGTTAATTCAGGGAATATGGATTCTATGGTTAACCATTATTCAGTAAGCAAAAAACAAAGAGAAAAAGATCTATACTCTCCAGGGGGAAAAATGGGATGTAGACCAGATAGAGCAGTAATAGTTTATTGTAACAAAATAAGAGAAGCATACAAAGATATACCAGTAATAATAGGTGGTATAGAAGCAAGTTTAAGAAGATTTGCGCACTATGATTATTGGGCTAATAAAGTTAGAAAATCAATATTAGTAGATAGTGGTGCAGATTTACTAGTTTATGGAATGAGTGAAAAGCAAATAGTAGAAGTTGCAGATGCTCTTAATAATGGATTTGATCCGAAGTATATAAGACATATAAATGGAACATGTTATATGGTAGATAGTTTAGATGAAGTATATGAAGATTATGTATTACTTCCATCATATAAAGAAATATGTGAAGATAAAGTAAAATATGCACAATCATTTAAATTACAGTATGATGAGCAGGATCCATATAGAGGAAAAGCTATAGTTGAACCATATGGAGATAAGTTCTTAGTTCAAAATAAACCAGAGAAGCCTTTAAATAGAGAAGAACTAGATGATGTATATGCCTTACCATATCAAAAAACGTATCATCCTATATATAAAGAAATGGGTGGCATTCCGGCAATAGAAGAGGTTAAATTTAGTATAGTGAGTTCAAGAGGATGTTTTGGAAGTTGTTCATTCTGTGCAATAACATTCCATCAAGGTAGAGCTGTACAAAGTAGAAGTCATGATTCAATCGTGGATGAAGCAAAATATATAACTACACTTCCAGACTTTAAAGGTTATATACATGATGTTGGTGGTCCTACAGCAAACTTTAGACAAGAGGCTTGTAAAAAACAAATAACAAAAGGTGCTTGTAAGCATAGACAATGCTTGCATCCAGAACCATGTAAAAATCTAAAAGTAGATCATACAGATTTTATAGATTTATTAAGAAAGGTAAGAAGTTTACCAGGAATAAAAAAAGTATTTGTACGTTCTGGAATAAGATATGATTATGTCATGGCAGATAAAGATAATAAGTTCTTAAAAGAATTAATAAAGCACCATGTAAGTGGTCAATTAAAGGTTGCTCCAGAGCATGTTGCAAGCGAGGTATTACATCATATGCAAAAGCCAGCTGGAAATACTTATGATAGATTTAGACAAAAATTCTTTGCTATAAATGAACAATTAGGCATGAAACAGTACTTAATACCGTATTTAATGTCAAGTCATCCAGGTTCAACATTAAATTCAGCAATAGAACTTGCTGAGTATTTAAGAGATACAAACTATCAACCAGAACAAGTACAAGACTTTTATCCAACTCCAGGAACATTATCTACAACAATGTTCTATACAGGACTAGATCCACTTACTATGCAAGAAGTGTATGTGCCTAAGACTAAGCAAGAAAAAGCAATGCAAAGAGCTTTATTACAATATAGAGCCCCTAGAAATTATGAACTAGTTCATGCGGCCCTTGAAGAAGCAGATAGAGAAGATTTAATAGGGTATGGTCCTAAGTGTTTAATAAAGCCTAGAGAAGGTAGAGGATTTGGACATAGAGGTAATTCTAATAACAAAAATTCTAGAGGTAAGAATAATCAAAGAGATAACTCAATAAGAGTTTCTAAAAATAATAAAGACTCTAGAAATAAAAAAAATACTAAAAGTAAGAACTCAAGAAGTAACAAAGTAGAAAATATTAAAGTGGAAAAGAGTTCTAATAATAGAAGAAAAAAAAGATAATAATAAAGGATATGAAATTAATTCATATCCTTATATTATTTTCAGAATAAAATAATATAAGGAAGTCAATAAATAGGATAATTATAGAAAAAAACGACTTATATTGACAATTATTTTATTTGCATTTATACTAAAATTTGCGTGAATTTTAATAATTAATATGAAGATAAAAATTAAAATAGAGAGGATAATGTAAATGAATAAGAAGTTATCAATAAAAACGATAGTTTCTATAGGAATAGGAGCGGCAGTTTTTATGGTATTAGGAAGATTCGGGTCTATTCCTACATTTATTCCAAATACTAATATAGAGACATCTTATGCATATTTGGCATTAATGTCTGTAGTATATGGTCCTATGGCAGGATTCCTTATAGGACTTATAGGACATGGATTAAAAGATTTAGTATTTTATGGATCACCATGGTTTAGTTGGGTAATAGCATCAGGAGTAGTTGGATTAGTAATCGGAATTGCTTCAAAAAAATTAGATTTAGAAGATGATTTTAATATAAAACAAATAATACTATTTAACATAACTCAAGTTATAGCAAACGCATTAGCGTGGTTTTTAGTAGCACCTGGATTAGATATAATAATATACCTAGAACCTGCAAATAAAGTATTTTTACAAGGAATCATAGGTGGTATATCTAATATGGTAACAGTTGGAGTTTTAGGAACATTAATATTATCGGCTTACTCTAAGACAAAAATAAAGAGCGGAAGTTTAAGAATGGAAGAGTAATACTAAAGGAGATAGGAATGAAAAGAAAGATAATAGAGTTTAAAGACTATAGTTTTCGATATAGAGTGCAAGCAGAGCCTACTCTTAAAAATATAAATTTAACTATATATGAAGGAGAAAAAGTACTTATAGTGGGACCTTCTGGCTCTGGTAAAAGTACTTTAGCTCATTGTCTTAACGGATTAGTTCCATTTTATTATAGTGGGAAAACATCTGGAGAGCTATTAATTGATGGTGAAAATGTTCAAAATAAAAATATATTTGAATTATCTAAAATAATAGGTACAGTACTTCAAGATCCAGATAGTCAATTTATAGGTTTAACAGTAGGTGAAGATATAGCGTTTAAGCTTGAAAATGACTGTGTAGAGCAAGAAAAAATGAAGAAGATAGTTAGTGATTCAGCAAAATTAGTGGATATAGATAAGGAATTAGAATCCTCACCATATAAGTTATCTGGAGGTCAAAAGCAAAGAGTTACTCTTGCTGGTGTTACTGTAGATGATGTAAAGATTCTATTATTTGATGAGCCATTAGCGAGTTTAGATCCATTGACAGGTAAAAGTGCAATAGAATTAATTGATAATATAAAAAATAAAAATAACAAGACTATGATAATTGTAGAACATAGATTAGAGGATGTACTACATAAGGATTTAGATAGAATTATTGTTATGAATAAAGGTGAAATAGTAGCAGACACTACTCCGAACGAACTTCTCTCAACTAATATATTAAAGGAAGTTGGAGTTAGGGAGCCACTATATTTATCAGCTTTAAAATATGCTAATTGTGATATAAATCCTGGGATGAATCCTGAAAGAATAGAAAAAATAGATTTAATAAATTGTAAAGAAAAATTAAAAGCTTGGTACTCAAGTATAGATGAGGATGTTTGTAATGAAAATACTTATCCTATACTTGAAGTTGAAGACTTAAGTTTTTCATATAGTATAGAAAAACAAATATTAAATAATGTTTCGTTTAAAATAAATAAAGGTGATATGGTAAGTATTGTTGGAAAAAATGGTGCAGGAAAATCTACTATATCAAAACTAATTTGCGGTTTTTATAAACCAACATCAGGAAAAATAATATTTGATGGAGAAGATATAGCAAATCAAACTATAAAAGAACGTTCGGAAAAAATAGGATTTGTAATGCAAAATCCAAATCAAATGATATCTAAATCTATGATTTTTGATGAAGTTGCATTTGGACTTAGAGTTAGAGGATATTCTGAAAGTGAAGTTCAAGAGAGGGTTTATAATACTCTTAAGATATGTGGCCTTTATCCACTTAGAAATTGGCCAATATCAGCGCTAAGTTTTGGACAAAAGAAAAGAGTTACAATAGCATCTATACTTGTACTAAATCCAAATATAATAATCTTAGATGAGCCTACAGCAGGCCAAGATTTCAAACATTACTCAGAAATAATGGAGTTTTTAGTAGATCTTAATAAACAAGGAATTACTATAATAATGATTACTCATGATATGCATCTAATGCTAGAGTATACAAATAATGTAATTGTTTTATCAGAAGGTGAAAAAATAGCAGATGATACTGCTATAAATATATTAACTAATTATGATGTTATAGAAAAAGCAAACTTGAAAGAAACATCATTATATGAACTAGCTCAAAAATGTGGAATAAAAGATGAGAGAAGTTTTATTAAAAGATTTATAGATTATGATAGGAGGGTTAGATAAATATGAACTCAGAAATGTTATCATATATAAAGAAAGATTCTCCTATACATAAGTTAACAGGAGCTACAAAACTGATAATTTTTTTATTATGGTCCATAGCCTCTATGATAACTTATGATACTAGATTACTAGTAGGAATGCTTATAATAGGTATTATATCTTTTAAGATATCTAAAATAGAATTTAGAGAAGTTTCATTTATACTTTATTTTATAATGATATTTTTACTTTTAAATGCTGTTATGATATTTGTATTTGCACCAGAACAAGGTGTTCAAATATATGGTAGTAGAACAGTTTTAATACACTTAATAGGTCCATATACTATAACCTTAGAACAATTATTCTATGAACTTAATGTTGTGTTAAAATATTTTGCTGCAATACCTATGGCCCTTTTATTTATATTAACAACAGATCCAAGTGAATTTGCTGCATCATTAAATAAAATTGGTATTAGTTATAAGGCTGCATATTCTATATCAATAGCTTTAAGGTATATACCAGATATCCAAAAAGATTATAAGGATATAGCTTTTGCTCAGCAAGCTAGAGGAATTGATTTATCTAATAAGGAAAAGTTCTTTAAGAGAATCAAAAACGCAGCATCAATACTTATGCCACTTATTTTCTCGAGTTTAGAGAGAATTGATAAAATAAGTATAGCCATGGAGTTAAGAGCTTTTGGAAATCAAAAAAAGCGTACATGGTATAAAAGAAAAGATTTCACTAAAAATGATTATATATCAATATTATTATGTACTTTATTAGTTTTAGTATCAATAATACTAATTAAAGTAGATGGAGGAAGATTCTATAATCCGTTTATATAATATTAAGCCGTGCTAATTTAGCATGGCTTTTTTTATTTAATATATGTGTTAAGAAAGATTAGAAATGTAAAATTAAATATAGTACTAAAATTTAATTATTGTGGAACAATAATTAAAAGAAAGGAGTGTAGATATGAAAAAAGTGAATCAAAGTAAAAGAATATTAAATGAGCCGACAGAATTAACTAATTTAGTTAATCATGGTCACACATATAATGAAATTAAAAATATAATTGAAGATGAGGATGAAGAAGTTGTAAGAAAATCTCATAAAAAGGGGAATTTAAAAGCTCCATCATATGATGAAGCACATAACCATAATAAGCTAAAGTAATAAAGTTATTTATTTTAGATAAAAAAGATGTACTTTTAAAGTACATCTTTTTTTATTAAATAATTAAGCTACATCATCTAATCTATTATCGAAACCTTCTTTTTTAGCCATATAGCTATATACAGGTAAACCTATAAGTGTTATTATAACTCCACCAATTGACATTAAAGTATTTGTCATTCCAGCAAAGAATAATTGATTTAATACTACAAATAATCCACCAGCTATAGCTACGAATGGTATAAATGGATATAAAGGAACTTTATAAGGTCTATGCATATCTGGATGAGTCTTTCTTAATTTTATAACACCAACAAATGTTAATACATAGAATGACCATACAGCAAACATAGATAAATCACTTAGTAAGTTGAATTGTCCAGATAGTGCATATAACGCAGATATAAAAGCCATTATCATTGTTGCATTAGCAGGAACATCATTTTTATTTAGTGCACCTATAAATTTATATCCTGGTAAAGTTTTTTGTTGAGCTAATGTATAAAGTATTCTTGGTCCAGTCAATAAGTAACCGTTAATACATCCGAATACAGATATTAGTATACCAATAGTTATTATTTGACCACCAACTCTACCAAATAATACTTCTGCAACAGCTGAAGCTGGTGAAGCAAATTGAGCAAGTTGATCAGCTGGTAATACAAATAAATAAGCTATGTTTATTATAACATATACAGCCATAACTAATGATAAGCCACCAACTATTGCTTTTGGTAAATCTTTTCCTGGATCTTTCATTTCTCCAGCTATAGCACCAACATTTATCCATCCATCATATGCAAATAATATTGCTATTAATAATTGTCCGAATACTCCTCCAGGACTAACACCTTTTCCTACAAGAGGCGTGAATACTGGGCTAGATGCATTTCCTTTGAATAATCCAAATCCTATTATTAAAATAAGTGGAACTAATTTACATATTGTAGAAATTGTTTGTATCATACCACTTGTTTTAGAACCAAATGAGTTTATAAAACCTATAAATAATATTACACCTGCAGTTAAAAGTATAACTAATGTTTGATTATTTCCGTTTCCAAGTAATATTGCAGATTGTTGACCGAACATTACTGATATTGCAGCTATAGTAGCTGGGAAAAATAAAACACATTGCATCCATCCTGTTAAGAAACCTAATTTCTTACCATATATTTCTTCGATATAAACCATCATACCACCAGTTTTAGGTATCGCAGCCGAAATTTCTGCAGCTGTAAGACCAGCAGTTATTGTTACTATACCTGCAACGATCCAAGCTATCATCCCAAGACCAGGTGCTCCACCTGTTAATGTAAATACTGCTTGTGGCTTAAAGAATACACCGCCACCAATTACCATACCAACAACAGTTGATAGAGCTGCAGCAAATCCAAGATTTTTTTGAAGACTCTTGTTTTCCATATTATTATTCCTTTCTTTTATTAGAAAAATTATTATATAAAATTAGTGCTTTTTTTAGCGACAAGAACCATTATAATACTTTTAAAAATAAAACAATGTTTTCTTTAAAATTTCCTTTCAAAATTCGACAAAAAAATTGGTAAATATTAAATTAAATGTAACATTTGGTAAAATATTGAAATATATTTACTTTATCTTTAAATAGTTTATTATTATATTTTTATCTAAGATAAAAAATATATAAGTAAATTATATAGGTAATATGTGGGATTGAATTTTAAAAGACACTATTATTGTTATATAGTATTTTAATAATAAATTTTTAATAAATTTTATAGAATAATAAACTAAATTAAATTTAAGAATAAATAATAAAGTATAAATTTTATTATATGTAAGGAGAAGTGTTATGTTTTATAAAAGAACATATGAAGATGTAATGTCAAATTTAAACTCTAGTCTACAGGGATTATCCGAAGATCAAGTTAATGAACTATTAAAATCTAAAGGGTACAATGAATTAAAAGAAAAAGATAAGATACCTACATATAAATTATTTTTAGAATCCTTTAAAGATCCTTTAGTAATAATATTACTTATTGCTGCAATAGTCCAAATTATATTAGGTGAAGTTGTAGAATCTATAATAATATTTGCGGTTGTAATAATAAATTCAGTATTAGGAGTTGTACAGACTAAAAAGGCGGAGGGGTCATTAGAAAGTTTAAAGAAACTATCTGCACCTCAAGCTAAGGTTATAAGAAATAATAAAAAGGTAACCTTAGAATCTAGACAATTAGTGCCAGGAGATATAGTAGTATTAGAAGCTGGTGACTATGTTCCTGCAGATGGAAGACTTATAGAAGCGGAAACATTGAAGGTTGTAGAAGGAATGCTAACTGGAGAATCAGAACCTGTATTAAAGTATACTGATGTAATAAATGAAGAAGTTGGGCTAGGAGATCAGAAAAATATGGTATTTAGTGGGTCTATAGTCGTATATGGTAGAGGGATGTTTATAGTAACTGACACTGGTATGAATACAGAAATGGGTAAAATAGCAGGTCTTTTAGAATCTTCAGAAAATAAGTTAACTCCTCTTCAACAGAAGCTAGAGGAGTTTAGTAAAAAATTAGGTATTGGAATAACTATACTTGCTTTAGTAATTTTTATAATAGAGGTTGCAAGAGCATACTTTACTAGAAATACAACAAATATGATAGGTGTAGCCTTAGATAGTTTTATGTTCGCAGTGGCCGTGGCGGTAGCAGCGATTCCGGAAGCTTTATCATCAATTGTAACTATAGTTTTAGCTGTAGGAACTAATAATATGGCAAAACGACAAGTTATAATAAGAAAGCTACCAGCAGTTGAGACTTTAGGATCTGCAAGTATTATATGTACAGATAAAACTGGTACTCTTACACAAAATAAGATGACAGTTGTAGATTATTATATGTATGGAAATGATGATGATGTATTTGAAAAAGGAAATGTACATTATAATTATCAAGCTAAACTACTGACAATGATATCAACTCTATGTAATGATTCTCATATTACTGAGGAAGGAAATGAGATAGGAGATCCAACAGAAGTTGCACTAATTACTTATTCAAATAAAAATGATTTAAATTATAGTACTTTACGAGGAAAGTATGTAAGAAAAGGGGAAATACCATTTGATTCAGATAGAAAATTAATGTCTACTGTAAATGATATTTACGGTGATGCAGTAATGTATACAAAAGGAGCCCCGGATGTATTATTTAATAGATGTAAATATGCTTTGAATAATGGTGAAGTAGTTGAAATAAATGATGAAATCTTAAATGAGTATAGAAAAGTTAATGAAGAGTTTTCAAAAAATGCATTAAGAGTTTTAGCTTTTGCGATGAAAGATGTACCAGATAAAGATTTTGTTCCTAGTGTAGAAGATGAAATTGACATGATATTGGTAGGCTTAATGGCAATGATAGACCCTCCTAGGGAATCAGTATATAGCGCGGTTAAGGAAGCTAAAGAAGCTGGTATAAAAACAATTATGATAACTGGGGATCATAAAACTACAGCTCAAGCAATAGCTAAACAAATAGGCATAATGGATGAAAGTGAATTAGCACTTACAGGTCAAGAATTAGATGCTTTAACTGATGAGCAATTAGATAAGGAATTAGAAAAAATAAGTGTTTATGCTAGGGTTTCACCTGAGAATAAAATACGTATAGTTAAAGCATGGCAAAGAAAAGGTAAGATAACTGCGATGACAGGTGATGGAGTAAATGATGCACCATCATTAAAACAGGCAGATATTGGAATCGGTATGGGGAGTGGAACTGATGTATCAAAGGATGCATCAGCAATGATACTAGTAGATGATAATTTTTCAAGCATAATAAGTGCAGTTGAAGTAGGTAGAAGTGTTTATGATAATATAAAAAAGGCAATTACTTATTTATTTGCTGGAAACTTAGGAGCGATAGTAGCAATATTGTTTGCTGTATTTGCAGATTGGAATAATCCGTTTACTGCACTGCAATTATTATTTATAAATCTAGTAAATGACTCATTACCTGCTATTGCATTAGGTCTTGAACCGCCTGAAAAAAGTATAATGAAACATAGTCCAAGAGACCCAAATGAGAGTATATTAGCAGGAGGTACGCTAAAAAGAGTAGTCTTTAGAGGGATAGTTATAGGGATTGTAACTATATTTGCTCAGTATATAGGTAATTTAACATCAGAGTACTTAGGAGTAGCTATGGCATTCTCTACATTAATAATATCTAGGATTCTTCAAACATTACCAGCAAGATCTAATGAAAGTACATTAATTCAGTTGGGGATTTTTTCTAATAAATTTGCATTAGGAGCTGTAGTAGTTTGCTTTATACTATATAGTATAACTTTAGTACCAGGTGTTAGAGAATTATTTTTAATACCAAATTCATTTGGTATTAGTCAATTTAGTATTTGTCTAGGTCTAGCGTTAATTTCAACATTTATCATGGAAATTGCAAAAATAATAAAAAAATAGATGGAATATATTATATAATTGTAAAATAGATAAATAAACAATTAGGAGAGACAGTATGACAAGAATAATAGACGCAATAGAAATGTGTGAAGGAAAAATACAAAAATTTAAAGAAGAAATTACAAAAATTGAAAAAATTATAAACAAGCAGCCTGAATTTATAATAATAAATGCATCTGACGATGAGGGAAATGCAAGGTATATAAAAGGAAAAATAACTGAGGGTGAGAAAGCAGGTCTTAAAGTAAATGCAATAAAATTAGAAGAAAATTGTACAAATGAAGATGTGAAAAATATAATTGATAAATGTAATGCAGAAAAAATTCCAGTAATACTTCAATTACCGACATTTAAGCATTTAGATACAGATAATCTAATGAAGTCGATAGATTATAGTGTTGATGCAGATGGATTTGCAAAAGAATGGATAGGAGAGATAAATTTAGGTAATGATAAAATATTAGCCCCAGCAACTCCAAAAGGCGTAATATCATTATTAGAGTATAATGATGTTGAAATACAAGGTAAAGTTGCGTTAGTTATAGGAAAATCTAATCATGTTGGTAAACCCCTATGTTCTATGCTTATGAATAGAGGTGCAACATTGATAAATGCGAATAGTAAGACAAAAGACTTGTCATCTTTAGTCCAAATTGCAGATATAATTATTTCTTGTGTAGGAAGACAAAATCTTATTAACTCGAAAGATATTAAAGAGGATGCTGTTGTAATTGGTGTTGGTTTTACTTATGTTGGTAGAAAACAGATATTAGACTTTGATGTAGATGAAGTTGTAAGTATAGGAAAAGCTAGTATGGTATCAAATAGAATAAACTGCACAGGTAAAGCTACAATAAATTCACTTATTGAAAATGTTATTGAACTGTATAAAATTAATTTTAATATATAAATAATATTATTTATGTTAATAAAAACATCAAAATAAAAGGATATCATAAAGTTAAATTACTTATACTTTGACTTTAGATATCCTTTTTATATTGTATCAACTTATATATATATATAACATAATATAATATATACATTGTCTAGTGGAGGGAGAGTATGAAAATAAAAGAACAATTTACAGGTTTAATACTTTCTATTATGTCAGGATTGTTAATAAGTTATATTCCAATTATATGTTCGGATAAATTAGAAGTTATTACAATATTAAATATAATACCAGTATATATTATAAGCAGAAAATCACCTAGTATAGACACATCATATATATTTACGTTTTATTAATTGAGTATCTAATCAAGTTGAGTCCATAAGGTTTTTATTTATTAATGGGTTATTAGGACTTTTTCTTGGTATGTTTAGTTATTATATAAGAAAAAAACTCTTGATGAGTTTATTTACAGGAATAATATTATATATTTCTATAAATGGAATCTATAATTTAATTAACTTAATATTAATATTATATATGGTTTACATCTTAATGGATTAGCTATCCAATGTATAATAATATTACTCTGTATATTATATAGTTCAATTGTATTAATGATATGTGATTATCTATATAAAAATATGATTTATATTTTAATATCATTACTATATAAAACTTAAAATAGTAAGTTTTATAAAAATAAGAAATATATATAAATACGAAAAAAATGTCTAAAAATGTTGAACAATTGCATATTTAGAGGTTATAATAGAAAAGCATAAAATAAAAATATACAATAGAAGAGGAATGAGTAAAACAAATGGAAATCTTATTAAACGTAATTGGTATAGTTGTTTTACTAGGTGCATTATTCTTATTCTCAACGGATAAGAAAGCTATCGATAAAAAAATGATAATAAAAGCACTAGTAATACAATTTATACTAGCATTTTTATTAGTAAAATTCCCTCTAGGTCAAATGGCCTTAGAAAAAGTATCTGACTTTGTAACTGCAGTTCTGGGTTATGGTGCAGAGGGATTATCGTTTATGTTTGGAACACTTGCAGATTCATCAGCGCCAACGGGAAGTATATTTGCAATAAGTGTATTAGGAAACATAATATTTGTTTCTGCATTAGTTGCAGTTTTATATTATTTAGGTGTTATAAGTGCTATAGTTACAGCAATAGGTGGAATAGTAGGAAAGGTTCTTGGAACATCTAAAGTTGAAAGCTTTGTAGCTGTTGCTAACATGTTCTTAGGACAAACTGAATCTCCAGTATTAGTAAGTAAGTACTTAAAATCTATGACTGAAAGTGAAATAATGTTAGTTCTAATATCAGGTATGGGTAGTATGTCTGCTACAGTACTTATGGGATATGCTGGTATGGGAATACCTATGCAATATTTACTTTTAGGAGGAGCATTAGTTCCATTTGGAAGTATATTAGTTTCTAAAATGTTACTGCCAGAAGATTTAAGTTTAGTTGGTAAAAGTGAAGTTAAAGATATTAAGATTGATAATAAAGGAGATAATCCGAATCTTATATCTGCAATATCTCAAGGTGCTTCAGATGGGCTTCAAATGGTTTTAGGAATAGGTGCAGCTCTTATAGCTATAACTGGTTTAGTTGCATTAGTTAATGGAGGGCTTGGAATATTTGGACTATCTTTAGAAAAGATATTATCAGTAGTTTTTGCGCCTATAGGATTTTTAATGGGATTAAAACCAGATGAAATATCTCTAGCAGGGCAATTACTAGGAAGTAAATTAGTTCTTAATGAGTTTGTTGCATTTGGTCAACTAGGAGATGTTATAAAGACATTAGAACCAAGAACTGCCATGGTGTTATCTGTATCTTTATGTGGATTTGCCAATATATCAAGTATGGGTATATGTATATCAGGAATATCAGTATTCTGCCCCGAAAAAAGAAATCAATTATCAAAACTAGCATTTAGAGGTATGATAGGTGGATTCTTAGTAAGTATATTAAGTGCATTAGTTGTAGGTCTAATCGCTGCTTTATAAAATTAATAGAATTATATTTAATCAAAAACCACTTTAAAATAAGTTAATTATTTTAAAGTGGTTTTTTTTAAAAGGAATAATATATAGATTAACATAATTATAAATATAAGGTTATGGGTAAAATGAATATAGAATATTATTCTAATTTAAAAATAATATATTAATTATTTGACATTAAGTATATAATATAAAAAAATAGAAAATAAAGACTAGAGGGGGTATACATATGATAAAAAATAGAATTGAAAAATTAAGAAAACTAATGAGTCAAAAAGAAATTTATGCCTATATAATACCATCTTCAGACTTTCATCAAAGTGAGTATGTTGGAGAGTATTTTAAAAGTAGAGAATATATATCTGGATTTACAGGGTCGGCAGGTACTATAGTAATAACTAAAGATGATGGTGGATTATGGACTGATGGAAGGTACTTCTTACAAGCTGAAACTGAACTTAAAGATAGTGGCATAAAACTATATAAGTCTGGAATGGAAGGGGTTCCTACTATTGAAGATTATTTATATGATAATATGCCGGAAAATTCAACGTTAGGATTTGATGGAAGAGTGATATCTGTTGATGAAGGAGAAAAATTAAAACATCGATTAAAAAGTAAAAATATAAAAATTTCTTACGAAGATGATTTAATTGATTATATATGGGAAGATAGATCATCGATGTCATCAGAAATAGGATTTTTATTAGATATAAAATATACAGGAGAAGATTTTTTAAGTAAATTAAATAAAGTAAGAAAATCTATAAAAGAAAATAATGCAACAATGCATATAATTGCATCATTAGATGATATAGCATGGTTATTTAATATAAGAGGTAGAGATGTAAAGTATAATCCTGTACTTCTTTCATATGCAATAATAACTTTAGATAAAGTTTATTTATTTGTTGATGATAATAAACTTACAATTGAAATGAAAGAAGAGTTAAATAAGGCAGATACAATTATAAAACCATATTTTGAAATATACGATTTTATAAAAAACATAGATAAAGATCAAGTTGTATTACTAGATAAATCTAAGATAAATTATGCAATTTATAACAATATTTCGAGTGAAATAGAAAAAGTAAGTGTACAAAACCCTACTGTATTACTTAAAGCTATAAAAAATGAAGTAGAGTTAAATAATATAAGAAAATGTCATATAAGAGATGGCGTTGCTATGACTAAGTTTATGTATTGGTTAAAAAATAATGTAGGAAAAATTGAAATGGATGAAGTTAGTATAGATGAGCAATTGCTAAAGTTTAGACAAGAGCAAGAAAACTTTATTGAGCCTAGTTTTAACACAATAGCAGGATATAAAGAGCATGGGGCAATAATTCATTATAGTGCTACAAAAGAAAGCGCATATAAATTATACCCAGAAGGATTATTGTTAGTAGATTCTGGGGGACAATATTTTGATGGAACCACAGATATAACTAGAGTATATGTATTAGGTGATATTCCTGAAGTTCAAAAAACACATTTTACAGCTGTAGTTAGAGGTATGGTAAAATTATCAATGGCTAAGTTCATGTATGGATGTAGAGGGTACAACTTAGATATACTAGCAAGAGGTCCAATTTGGGATTTAGGTATAGATTATAGAACAGGTACAGGACATGGTATAGGATTTGTTTTAAATGTACATGAGGCTCCAAATGGATTTAGATGGAGAATAGTACCTGAAAGGAATGATAGTTGTGTATTAGAAGCTGGTATGGTTACTACTAATGAACCAGGTATTTATATAGATGGATCTCATGGTATAAGAATAGAGAATGAGCTTATAACAGTTAAGAGTGATGTAAATGAATATGGACAATTTATGGAATTTGAAGCTGTTACACTTGTTCCTATAGACTTAGATGGAATTAATCCGATGTTAATGGAAAAAGCAGAAATTGATTACTTAAATGATTATCATAAGAAAGTTTATAATGAGATTTCTCCATACTTAAATGAAGAAGAAAAGGAATGGTTAAAGAAATATACTAGGGCTATATAATGAAATAAAAAGGTGTATCCTAAATTATATGGATACATCTTTTATTTTATAAAATAATTAGATAGTAAAATATATAAAAAGGGATGAGATATAACATGTCAAAATCAAAAGTAAAAACTAATGCAATGAGAATACTTGATTCGAATGATATTAAATACAATATATATTCTTATGATATTGGAAAAAAATATGTGGATGGAATTGAAGTTGCAAGTAAAATAGGTAAGGATATTAAAGTGGTGTATAAGACATTGGTAGCACAAGGTTTAAGTAAAGAATACTATGTATATGTTATACCAGTTAATGAAAATTTGGATTTAAAGAAGGCGGCAAAAGCTTCTAAAGAAAAGAATATAGAAATGATACATGTTAAAGATATTAATAAAGTTACTGGATATGTAAGGGGAGGGTGTTCACCTATAGGTATGAAAAAGTTGTATAAAACTTTTGTAAATATAAGTGCTAAAGAATTAAATGAAATTATTGTAAGTGCAGGTAAAATAGGATATCAAATTGAAATATCTCCTACTGATTTACAAAAACTAGTTAAATTTGAATTTGAAGACATTATAAAATAGACTGAGTAAAATACTCAGTCTATTTTATAATCTACTTAATATAAGTGCCTTTTGAATCTTGAGTTATGACACCTTTTTTCATAAGAATACCTAAAGCACGTTTAAAGTTTTTCTTACTAGAATTAAACACAGTGGCAATTTCTTCTGGCGTAGATTTATCATTAAATCTCATAAATCCATCATTACCCTCTAAGTAACTAATAATAGAAGATTCTAAAGTATCTAGTTCATCTTTTCTACCCTGTCTAGGAGAAAGTCCTAGTTTTCCATCTTCATATATTTTTATAACTTTTAAAGTTAACTCCTGCCCATGTTTTAACTCAGTGAAATATTCATTATGTAGTATTACCCCAGCATACTTATTATCAACTACAACCATAGCTGAATTATTCGTTTGGAATCCATATACAACTCCATTAACTGTATCTCCAATATTATATTCATGATCAGTAGTTAAGTATGAATCTATATCAGTAGTAGCTGCTAATCTTTCGCTTTTATCTACATATATATAGAATGGATATCTTTCTCCTTTTTCTAAATCATAAGTTCTAGCCTTAAAAGGAACTAGTATATCTTTAGGAAGACCGATATCTATGAAACTTCCTATTTTCGTATGAGCAACAACTTTTAACATAGAAATTTCACCAACTTTAGCTTTAGGGGCTATTAAAGTTGCAGATAGTCTATCTTCTGAATCCTTAAAAATAAAAGCTTCAACTTCATCTCCTATTTCTATACTGTTTTTTCCAAGTAATCTATTATGTAATAATATATCATCTTTAGTTTGATTAGTTTTACCATCTAAGAAATAACCAAAATCAGCTTTCCTTTTAACTTTTAATTTATTAAAATCACCTATTTTTATCAAATTAAGCATCTCCTTACTAAATTATTATTTATAATTGTGCATTTCTATATAATATCATATATTATGTGAGTTATATAAAATATTTTTTACAAAATACTAATAAATTATTGAAATAGTTAGGAAAATAAAATGAATTAATTATTAAAAGGTAATAATATAATAAAATTAGATGATTTTCTCATTAAATTTTAATACTTCATTAATACGCCTCTAATTTAAAAAATATATAATACAATTAAAGATTGGAGGTAGCTAATTATGAATATGAATGAAAATAAGAAAGAAGAAAAAGTGAATAAATTAGATATAATAGAAAAGATAAAATTAAAGAAGAAAAAAATAAAGAAAAGTATAATAATGATATTAATTTTTTCTATAATAGGAATTGGAAGTGTTGGCATAGGAGTGTTTTCATATGCAGAATCTAAAGTAAATTATACAGAAGATCAGTTAAAAGAAATTGCATTAAGTAAAATTCCAGGTGATATTATTAAAGTTGAAAAAGATTTTGATGATGATAGTTTTACCTTCGAATATGAATTTAAAATAAAGGATGAGAATAATCTACTTAGAGAAGTTACTGTTAACAGCAATAGTGGAGCTATAATAGATCTAGATGATAATTTTAGAAATAGCTATAAATATGATTAAATAATTAATATAGTAAAGTGGGGATATAATTAATATATTCCTATTTTTGTATAATAAATATAAACAAGAAAGGAATATGTTTATGAAAAAAATATTAGTCATAGAAGACGAGAAAAATATATCTTCTTTTGTAAAAATGGAATTACAATTTGAAGGATATAATGTAGTTATAAAAGAGGATGGTAAGAGTGGATTGTATGAAGCAATTAAAGAAAGTTATGATTTAATCTTATTAGACTTGATGTTGCCAGAGCTTAATGGGCTAGAAGTTTGTAGAAGATTAAAAAGAGAAAAAGATACACCAATAATTATGTTGAGTGCAAGAGATAGTGTTATGGATAAAGTTACTGGACTTCAAACTGGAGCTGATGATTATATAGCTAAGCCGTTTGCAATAGAAGAATTATTAGCAAGAATTCAAGTTGTATTTAGAAGACAAGGAGAAGCAAATTTAAAAGAAATAAAAATAAAAGATATAAAAGTTTGTAAAGAGTCTAGAATAGTAAAAAAGGGTGATAAAGAAATTAACCTTACAAATAAGGAGTATGAGCTCTTGCTATACTTAATAGAAAATAAGGATAAGGTAATTTCTAGATATTCACTTTTAGAAAATATATGGGGTTACGATTATGAAGCAGAGACTAATGTAGTAGATGTTTATATAAGATATTTAAGAAATAAATTGGATAGTGAAAATAAAGAAGAATATATTCAGACAGTCAGATCAGTTGGATATGTTATGAGGTCTTAGATATGAAATTAAAAAAGAAATTATCAGTATCTAAGGAGTTTAGTCTTGTTTCTTTGGCTATTATAGTTGCAATACTTACAATTTATACAATAATACAAGTTATAAGTTTTACTGCATTTAGCATAGAACATCAATGTGAATTGATAGACAAAACATATAATCAGTTAAGATATATGATTACTAGAGAAGGTGAAGAAAGTTATAAAGATTTAACTAATTTTATAAGTAATTTAACTGAAGATGAGTATGTTAGGGTTTATAAAAATGGAAAATCTATTTTCCAAACAAATTCAGACATATGGGATAAAATAAGTGTTAAAAATAATATAAAATATAAATTAAAGATAATAGAATATAGACCATATATATTATTAGATAAAGATATAAATAATACTTATCAAGTTCAAATTTTACAAAAAATAGATATATTAACTGATTTTTTAGAAAATTATATTTTTATATTTATAGGAGCTATTATACTTAGTATAGTACTTAGTATTTTTGGATCATTATACTTATCAAAGCGATTTGTAAATAGGCTAAAAGTTTTAACTAATACAATGAAAAATATTAAAGAAAATAATATTGATTTAAGAGTTCCTTTGTTAAATACTAATGATGAATTTGATAAAATGAATATTTTATTTAATTCTATGATGGATGAGATAGAAGATGCTTTTAACAATCAAAGTCAATTTGTATCAGATGCATCTCATGAATTAAGAACTCCTTTAACTGTTCTTCAAGGTCATTTGAAGATGTTAAATAGGTGGGGAAAAGAAGATAAGGATGTCTTAAATAATTCAATAAATGTATGCTTAGATGAAGTTAATAGAATGATAAAAATGGTTAATGATTTACTTTCATTATCAAGGGCGGATAAAGAAATTATAGATTTAAATAAAGTAGAATTAATTTATCCTAAGGATATTATCTTAGACACTATAGATAATTATAAGTTTTTAAATGAATCTATAGATTTTAAAGTTGATATAGATAGTAATATTAAAATAAAAATAACAAAAGAACATTTAAAACAATTGTTATTGATAATTATTGATAATGCTATAAAGTATAATAATAAAGATAATATAAGAATAGAATTATCTGTTTATATAGAAAATGAAAATATGTGTATATCAATAAAGGACAATGGTATGGGTATTGATAAAAAACATATCAAAAAAGTTACCGAACGATTTTATAAAGCAGATGAGGCTAGAGTTAAAAATAACTCCTTTGGCTTAGGTCTTTCAATAGCTAAAAGAATTATATTAATGTATAAAGGTGAAATAAAAATATATAGTGAAGTTAATAAGTATACAAATATCATATTGAAACTTAAAAATTCTCATTAAATTTTAATATTTTATTAAGAAATATTTAACCTCTTATATTTAAAATAAATATAACAAAGTCGATTTGATTATATTTAAAAAGAGGTGGATTTATGGATATAAATACTTTAGTGATAAATTTCATGAATCAGTATGGGCTAATAAGTATTTTTATTATTATAACTTTAGAGTATGCAAATTTTCCTTTGCCTAGTGAAGTTGTGTTGCCACTAGTAGGAATAATGATTTCTAAAGGTGATTTTAATTTTTTAGTGGTTCTTATAATATCTATATTAGCTGGTATAACTGGAAGTATTACAAATTACTTAATTGGATTAAAGTTTGGAAAATCATTAATGAAATATTTATTAAAGAAGTATCCGAAGATAAAAAAATCAATGAATGTATCAGTTTGGTGGTTAAATAAATATGGAAAAGTATCAGTTATGATATCAAGGGTAATTCCAGTAGCTAGAACTTTTATATCTATACCTGCAGGTATAAATAAAATGAATATGTACTCATTTATATGCTACTCATCTATAGGTATAGGTGTATGGAATTCTGGACTAATTGGATTGGGATATATTTTAGGTGATAATTTATCTGAAATAGGATACATAATGAAAAACTATTCTATATTAATTTTTATTTTGATATTAATTATAATAGTTACTTTGTTCTTAAGAAAAGATAGGTACATAAAAAATAATTGCTAAATATATATACTCTAAAAAGCCTCTTGAAGAAATTTAAGAGGCTTTTTAGAGTATATATATGTAATATTGAGAAAATATAAAGATAGGATAAAATATAAAAGGTTTATAAAATTATTTAATAATTAAATTAGATATAAAGTAAGGTAAAGGTATTAAAAAATTAGGCATACTAAACTTTATAAATATTAATATAAACTTAATATACAAAGTAAATAATAAAAACATTAAAAATACTAGGTTTTGACAGTTAGGAAAAAATAAAAAATAGTTAAAAAACTATTGAATAAAATCTTAAAATTTTATATAATAACTTTTGTTGTTTAGAAATTTTAAACTCAATGTTTAGTCATTATAACAAAACGAGGAGGTGTAAATATGGATATAGGTGAGAAAATTAAAAGGATGAGAATTGAAAAACAATTGACCCAAGAAGAACTTGCAAATAGATGTGAGTTATCAAAAGGATTTATATCTCAAGTTGAGAATAACCTTACGTCGCCATCCATAGCTACTCTTATAGATATATTGGAAATCTTAGGAACGAACTTAAGAGAATTTTTTAATGAAATAGATGATGAAAGAATATCTTTTACAAAAGATGATATGTTTGAAACTGAAGATGAAGAATTAAAATATAAATTAAAATGGTTAATTCCGAATTCTCAAAAAAATCAAATGGAACCTATAATAATAACATTATATCCAGGCGGTCAATATAAAGAAGAAAAGCCTCATGAAGGAGAAGAATTTGGATATGTTCTTGCAGGTTCAATATATGTACATATAGGAGATAAAAAAAGCAAGGTTAAAAAAGGAGAAAGTTTTTATTTTAAACCTAGAGCAAATCATTATATATCAAATGTAGGAAAAAAAGAAGCTAGAGTGGTTTGGGTAAGTACTCCACCATCATTTTAGGAAAGAGGTGCTATATAATTGACAGATAACATAATAAGTTTACAAGGTATATCTAAAACTTATGAAGATAATAAAGTTTTAGATGGTCTAAATTTAGACATTAAAAAGAATGAATTTTTAACATTACTAGGTCCAAGTGGATGTGGAAAAACGACTACGTTAAAAATAATAGCTGGGTTTGAATATGCAGATGATGGAAAGGTATTATTTGAAAATAAAGATTTGAATAATATACCGCCTTATGAAAGGCCTGTAAATACAGTATTTCAAAAATATGCTTTATTCCCACATATGAATATTTATGAAAATATAGCATTTGGGCTAAAAATAAAGAAAATGCCTAAGGATGAAATAGATAGAAAAGTAAGAGAAATGCTAAAGCTTGTTGCACTTGAAGGATTTGAAAAAAGAAGTATAGATTCTTTAAGTGGTGGCCAACAACAAAGAATCGCTATAGCGAGAGCATTAGTAAATGAACCTAAGGTTTTATTATTAGATGAGCCACTAGGAGCACTAGATTTAAAATTAAGACAAGAGATGCAAACTGAGTTAAAAAAGATACAACAAAAGCTTGGGATAACATTTATATTTGTAACACATGATCAAGAAGAAGCATTAACTATGTCAGATACAATAGTAGTAATGAATAAAGGTAAAATACAACAAATGGGTAGTCCTGAAGATATATACAATGAGCCTAAAAATGCTTTTGTTGCTAGATTTATAGGTGAAAGTAATATATTTGACGGAGTTATGCATGATGATTATAAAGTTGAATTCTGTGGAAAGCACTTTGAATGTGTAGATAAAGGATTCAAAAAAGATGAAGTTATAGATGTTGTAATAAGGCCAGAAGATATAAAGATGACAAGTGCGAATGAAGGAATGTTAAGAGGTATAGTTACATCAGTTGTTTTCAAAGGTGTACATTATGAGATAGAAGTTGAAGAAAATAGTAGGAAATGGATAATTCATAATACGCAAAATGCCAAGGTAGGAGAAGAACTTGGTATGAATATATATCCAGAAGATATACACATTATGAAAAAGGTAAGTGAAGTATAATGAAAAGAAAAACTAACTCATATTTAGCTTCTCCTTATGCAATATGGAGTATGATATTTATAGTCATTCCTTTATTATTAATAGTATTTTTTGGATTTACTAAGGAAGTTGATGGTAGATATATACTATCGTTAGAAAACTTCCAAAGATTAATGGATCCTATATTTTTCAAGGTATTTGCTCGTTCACTATGGCTTGCTCTAATATCAACATTACTATGTATATTAATTGGATATCCAACAGCATATATTATTTCTAAGGCAAAAGTAAGTAGACAAGGGATATTAATAATGTTATTTATATTACCAATGTGGATGAACTTTTTATTAAGAACTTATGCATGGATGTCAATATTAGGTAAGAATGGCTTTATAAACACAATTCTTACATCATTAGGATTTGAGCCCGCTAATATATTATACACAAATACAGCAGTACTATTAGGTATGGTATATAACTTTTTACCATTTATGGTACTTCCGATATACACAATACTTTCAAAAATGGATCAAGACTTGATTAATGCAGCAAAGGACTTAGGAGCAAATAGTTTTCAAGTGTTTACTAAAGTTATTTTCCCTTTAAGTATACCGGGTGTTGCATCAGGTACAACAATGGTATTTATGCCAGCGGTATCTACATTTGTAATTTCTAAGTTACTTGGTGGTGGTAAAATAATGCTAGTTGGTAACTTAATTGAGCAGCAATTTATGGCAGTTGGAGATTGGCACTTTGGATCAGCAGTATCTATATTTATGATGATATTAATTCTACTGTCAATGGCATTTATGAATAAATTTGAAAATGAATCTAGCAAAGAAGGCGGTGGATTACTATTATAAAGAAACTAACGTCTAATATATACTTAACGTTGGTGTTCATATTTTTATATGCACCAATAATGGCTCTAGCTGTTTTCTCATTTAATGATTCTAAGTCTATGGGGAAATGGGAAGGTTTTACGTTTAAATGGTATCAAAGTTTATTTCAAGATGAACGAATAATGACGGCTTTATTTTATACTATAGTAATAGCAGTTGTAGCATCATTAGTAGCTACAATAATCGGTACGATTACAGCAATTGGTATACATAATATGAAGAGGGGTAAATTAAAAAAAGTAATATTAAATGTAAATAATTTGCCGATATTAAATCCAGATGTTGTAACTGGAGTATCTTTAATGACACTATTTGTATTTTTAAATGTTGAATTTGGATTTAAAACTATATTACTTTCTCATATAGTATTTAATATTCCATATGTAATACTTTCTGTTTTACCAAAACTAAAACAATTACCTCCTAATATTGAGGATGCTGCAATGGATTTAGGCGCTACACCTATGTATGCACTTAAAAAAGTTGTAATACCTCAAATAAAGCCAGGTATAATATCAGGTATGTTAATAGCATTTACTATGTCTATAGATGATTTTGTAATAAGCTTCTTTACAGCAGGTAATGGAGTGACAAATTTATCAATAGAGATATACTCAATGACAAGAAGAGGAATTAGTCCAGAGATAAATGCATTATCTACAATAATGTTTGTTGTTGTTTTAATACTATTAATATTATCTAATGTAAGTGGTAAAAAACAGCCAGTATTAAATAAAGAATAATAAATGTTCTTGAGGAGGGTAAATATGAAGTCTAAAAAAATTATATGCTTAGCTACTATATTTGCACTAGCCTCTACATTATTAGTTGGATGTGGTAGTTCGAAGCCATCTAATCAAGTTCTTAACATATATAATGTCGGAGATTATATAGATGAAGACTTATTGACTAAGTTTGAAGAGGAAACTGGAATAAAAGTAGTTTATGAAACATATGACACAAATGAGTCTATGTATCAGAAGGTAAAAAGTGGAAGTTCAAAGTATGATCTGGTATTCCCATCAGATTATATGGTTGAAAAAATGATAAATGAAGATATGTTAGAAGAAATTGATTATAACAATATACCTAACTATAAATATATAGATGAAGAATTTAAAAATGTGCCATATGATAAAGGTGATAAGCACAGTGTGCCTTATATGTGGGGAACATTTGGAATTGTATATAATAAAAATATTGTAGATGAAGAAGATGTTAAAACTTGGGATGTACTTTGGAATGAAAAGTATACAGGTGAAATTCAAATGCTAGATTCTGTTAGAGATAGTATGGGAATATCATTAAAAAGGTTAGGATACTCAATGAATTCTACAAATCAAAATGAAATAGAAGAAGCTAAACAACAACTTATGATTCAAAAACCTATAGTACAGTCTTATGTTAATGATGATGGTAAAGATAGACTTGTAGCAGGTGAAGCAGCTATGGGTATAGTTTATTCTGGTGATGCGATTGTTTTACTTGAAAGTAACGAGGATTTAGCGTATTCAATTCCAGAGGAAGGAACTAACAGATGGATTGATGCAATGTGTATACCAAAAACTGCAGAAAATAAAGAATACGCAGAGCAGTTTATAAACTTTATGTTAGACCCTGAAAACTCAGCTCAAAATGTTGAGTATATATGGTATTCAACACCGAATACTGGTGCTATAGAAATTTTAGGAGAAGATTATACTGAAGATCCTATAATGAATCCTTCTAAAGAAGTTATAGAAAAAACTGAAGTTTTCTCTGATTTAAGTATGGATGTACTAAAACTATATGATAATGCATGGATAGAAGTTAAATGCGAATAAGAAATAAAAAGGTCTGATTGAATTCAATCAGACCTTTTTATTTTTTATTGATTTTTAATACTATTAAATTTACACTTATTAAAGTATATGATTAATATACTTGTAAGAGTAGATTCGATTATTATATTATAAAATATTAATTTTATATCATGTAATGAATTTAATATTCGTATAAATAGATTATCGATTGGTGTAATTTAAATAAAATTTATACATAATAAAGGCGATTAGTAAGAATATAGTATAATATATAAGTAATAAAGATAAGGAGGGGTTATGGGGAAGAAAAAGATAAAACATCTAAAAAGAAGAAAAATAAGAAAGAAAAAAGTAAAAAAAATTATCTCTATAGTTATTAGTTTAATTTTTATAATCGTATTGGTTGTAGGACTAAAGTATGCAATTGAGATGTTTAAAGCTAAAAATATAGAAGACTCTAAAATTGAATTTTACATGGATGTAGCAGATGAAGCAGGCAAACAAGAAACTCAAATTAATTGGAAAGAGCTTCTGGCTATTGATATGGTGATATATAATAATGATTTAAGTAAGGTAAAGAAAAGTGAAGTCTTAAATAGGGCTAAAAAGTTTTTAAATAAATCTAAAGATGAAAATGGTAATTATACTTATACATTGAAGTCTATAAAAGAAGTTCTAAATGAATTAAACTTTGATGAGAAGCAAAAATCAAAAGTAGAAAAAAATCTAAAAAGTTTAGAATATTTATGCTTAGGTAATATAAAGTTTACTGAAAATAGTCCAGAAATTATATTTATAAACAAAATAGAGGATATTGCTATAAAAAATTATAATGAATATAAAATACTACCGTCTATAACTATAAGTCAATGTATACTAGAGTCTGGGTGGGGAAACTCTGAACTTGCTAAACAAGGAAATAATTTATTTGGAATAAAAGCAGATTCATCTTGGGATGGAGAAAAAATAAGCATGGAAACATCTGAAAATTATGATGATAAAATAATAGCAACCTTCAGGGTGTATCCGTCTGTTGATCAGTCTATAAAAGATCATGGTAAGTTCTTAAAGGAAAATCCTAGATATGAAAAAAATGGTCTTTTTGAAGCTAAACACTATACTACTCAAGCTCAGGCTTTAGAGGATGCTGGATATAGTACTAAAGAAAATGAATATGGTGAAAAGATATATGCAGATATGTTGATTAAACTTATTAGAAAGTATAACTTACAGTTGGTTGATTCTAAATTATATAGATAAAAAATATTTTGATATTGAATGCAGTAATTAGATACATACTAATGGATAAATAAGTCTAGTTTTAAATAGGCTTATTTATCCAAATTAATATAATAATTTTTAGTATGAATAAATAAGGAAAAATGATATATAATATTAAAGCAAGGTAAAAAATATAATAAATTAAAAAAATATTAAAAAACTATTGACTAAAAAATACAAAAATGATAAAGTATAACTTGTCTGAAAGATAAGAAGACAAAATTAAGAACTTTGAAAATTAAACAGTAGGTTAATTTATATAACTAATTCTTATTTAAGAATTAAAACACAAACAACCAAGCCAGATATTCAGATAATGATTAGCTGAGCGATGGACAACTTTTGAGCATCGGGATATTCTCGTAGAGAATAGACGATGGCGAAATGAACGAAAGTGAATTTTATTTGAGAGTTTGATCCTGGCTCAGGATGAACGCTGGCGGCGTGCCTAACACATGCAAGTCGAGCGAACTTCTTCGGAAGTGAGCGGCGGACGGGTGAGTAACGCGTGGGTAACCTGCCCTATACACA
>NZ_UWOT01000021.1:0-34896 GCF_900604535.1 Romboutsia sp. Marseille-P6047 | reverse complement strand
TTTTAAATTCAAATAATTTATAATTATTCATAATATAATAGATTTAGAATAGTTTCTATTAAATTTTAATATAATTTTTTAATCCCAAAGATATATTCTAAATTAAGAATAAAATTTATTTAGACTCAAATAATAAATAAATAAATTTATTTATTATTTAGGAGGTATTTATGTCAAATTTAAAATGTGCAGCTGAAGATTGTAGATATAATAATAGCGGAGATTGCTATGCTGGCGGTATAATAATAGATGGTAAAAATGCAACTACTACTATTAACACTAGTTGTATATCATATGAACCTAAAACAAAAACTTCAATGGAAAATTCTCTTAATGCTACTAATATAGTAGGTACTCTAAATATAGAATGTAGAGCTATAAAATGCCAATACAATAAATCAAAAAAATGTAATGCTAATTTAGTAAAAATAAATTCATCTAATGAAAGTTGTGAAACTTTTTCATGTCATTAAAATAATAAATGCAAAGATAAAGTTTACTTTATCTTTGCATTTATTATTTTATCTTTCCTATTTCTCCTTAATTAATTTTATACCTTCATGGAATGCTCGTATATTTATATCTATAAAATTTTCTTTGATATTTTTTCTTATTATATCTTCCCAATTTATATCATTTAAATTTAGTAATTCTACAACAACTCCTAGTAAAATCAAATTCATAACCTTTATATTACCTATTTCATTTGCTTTACTCTCAGCATCTACAGTAATTGCATGTAATATATTAAGTTCTTTATCAATATCTTCTTCAGGATAATTTACTTTTCCTATCAATACTGGAAGAGGTCTTATTTTATAGTTATTTACGATTATCTTTCCTTTCGGATTAAGATATTTTAAGTATCTAATTGCCTCCATCTTTTCAAATGATACTAACAAGTCTGCCCCACCTCTTTCTATTACAGGCGAATAAATCTTATTCCCATATCTAATATGGGTAGATACTGTACCTCCTCTTTGACTCATGCCATGTATCTCACTCGTTTTTATATCGTATCCAAATTCCATAAGCCCTATTGTAAGAATATTACTTACTAGTATAGTTCCCTGTCCCCCGACTCCAGCTAAAAGAATACTTTTTGTCATTTATTCTTCCTCCTTAAGTATGGCATTTTTAGGACACACTTGTGAGCAAACTCCACAACCAACACATTGTTGATTATCTATATAAGCTTTTTTTATTTTTTTATCAAAGGATATAGCCGGGCATCCTATGTTCGTACACATCTTACATCCTATACAGCAATCCATATTTACTTTTAACTTACTCTTAAATGGGTTATTAAACTCTTTTATATCTTGACATGATAGTTGTTTAAGAACACATGGCCATCTAGTAATTATTACTGATGGACCATCTTCATTAGATAGTGCCCAGTCAAGGGCATCATTGACCTCATCTAGTTTATTGGGATTAATTAATTTTATATTTTCTACTCCACAGGCTTTTACTAATAAATATATATCAATTTCTTTAGTTTTATCATTTTGCAAAGTATATCCTGTTCCCGGATTTTGTTGATAACCTGTCATTCCAGTTATTCTATTATCTAATATAACGGTTATTGAATCTCCTTTATTGTATACAGTATTTAATAAACTAGTTATGCCACTATGAAAAAATGTAGAATCTCCTATTACATTTACAACCTTAGTTTTATTACATTGTTTCATATTAAATATTGTTTGAGCACCATGACCTGCGCTAACACTAGCTCCCATACATATTATAAAATCTGTAGCATTATAAGGTTGTGCAAATGCTAAAGAGTAACATCCAATATCTCCTGCTATTACTAAGTTATTTCTTTTTCCTAATTCATAAAAAAATCCTCTATGTGGACATCCTGCACAAAATCCTGCAGGTCTAGAGGTTGCTAAATTTTCATTGCATTTTATAGTTTCTTTTTCTTCTTTTAATATAGATTTTCTTATTACTTCCGGAGTCAATTCACCGTAGGCTGGAATTATTTCTTTTCCTATACAATTTATATTATTTGCTTTTAATTGTTCCTCTATTATTGAATCATTTTCTTCTATTACATAAATCTTTTCTACCTTTGATGCAAATTCTTTTATCTTATTTATTGGAAGCGGATTTGTAAACCCTAACTTCATATATGATGCATTTTCAAAAAACACTTCTTTTGCAAAATTTACACACATTCCCGATGCTACAATTCCAATTTTGTTACTATTAATCTCATAATAATTTAAGTTAGTAGAATTAGAAAATTCTTTTAGTATTTGTATCCTTTTTTCAACCTCTATTCTTTTCACTCTACCATATATAGGAACAGTAAGGTTTTTTGCTACATTTTTTCTATACGGTTTAATTTCAACTTCATTTCTATCTAAACATTCTACAATACCTTTAGAGTGACATACCCTTGTGGTTACTCTAATTAAAACAGGGGTATCAAATCTTTCACTTATATCAAATGCTATTTTTACCATATCTTTTGCTTCTTGACTTGTTGATGGTTCTAGCAATGGTATTTTTGAAAATATGGCATAATTTCTATTATCTTGTTCATTTTGAGATGAGTGCATTCCTGGTTCATCTGCACTAACTATAACAGTTCCTCCATTTACACCAATATATGAATAAGTAAATAGTGGATCCGCTGCTACATTTAAACCAACTTGCTTCATAGTAGCTATGCTTCTAGCTCCTGCTATTGATGCACCTATAACAGACTCTACAGCTACCTTTTCATTTACAGACCACTCAGCTTTAATACTATCCTTATATTTAGCTATATTTTCTAGTATTTCTGTACTAGGAGTACCTGGATATCCTGCAGCAAACTTAACACCAGCTTCATAAGCTCCTCTTGCTATAGCTTCATTCCCTGTCATCAATTGCTTCATCTTATTAATTCCCCCTAAAAATAAACTTATTATTAAGTATAGAGATTACATAAGCTATGATATTATAGTTTAAAACGTTACAATTATATTTATGATATTTTAATATAAAAATATCATATAAAAGTATACCTTTATACTTTTATAGGATATTTCATTATTATACTATACAATTTTCTATTTGGATTATATAATCTCCACAATTTTTACATATTATTATACTTACTATATAACTATCATCTACCTTATTTGATTTAGATAGTTTATTAAAAGATAGACCTTCATACTCTTTGCAAACATCATTTATTATATATTCTTGATTCTTTGTAAATATATAAAAATGATATTCTAAAAATGGGAAGAATTTTTCTTTTTCTTTTACACCTGCTAAACATTCTGGACAAGCTTCTTGATAATATTCCACATCAAAATCAGCATCTTCATTATCATTTAAAATATCTAATATATTCTCTATATTTATACCTTTAACTGGCTTGTCTTCATCATTTATTAAACCACTGCAATTATTTTCATTTAATAAATATTCTTTTTCATCAAAGCTAAGTTTATATTCGCTCATACTACACCTCTTTATTCTATTTCTGATTTAAAAGGAACATTCTCTTTTACAGCATTTTTATATTCCTCATCTGTAATATACCTTAATTCATGCATTTTGTACAATATTGTTTCTTGTCTTTTTTTTGCTTGACCATGATCTATATACTTTGCTGGGTTATTAGTTATTCCTACAAGCATAGCACATTGAGCTAATGTCAAGTCCTCAACATTTTTACCAAAATAAACTTGAGATGCTTTGGCAACTCCATATGATGATTTTCCAAAATAAACATTATTTAAATAAGTTCCTAAAATTTCTTCTTTTGACATTATCTTATCCATTTGTAATGCATTATACATATCTGTAATTTTTCTTTTTATACTTTTATCATCATTTGTCAATAAATTTTTAGAAATTTGCATTTCTATGGTACTTCCACCTTGAGTACTATCTGAGAATACATTATGTATAACTGATCTTAAAAGAGATTTATAATCAACTCCATTATGCTCATAAAATCTTTCATCCTCAATAGACACTAATGCATTCTTTAAATTGTTTGGTATTTTATCAACACTAACAACTTGGCTACTTATATAGTTATCTTCTATAAGATCCCTTGTAACCTTTGGTGAATCCTTTAATGCTGAAATAGTAAACATCATTCCTATAGATGAAGTAATAATTAACATAATTAAAAATAGTATTGATACTCCTTTTAATAATTTTTTATTTTTACTAGTTTTGCGTTTTTTTAAATTACCTTTTCTATGTGATTTATAACTATTTCTATTTTCTTCTCTCTTTATATTATTAATATTTACTTTGCTTTCTATAGATTTATTACTTTCTGCCTTTTTTGATAAATAGTCATTTGAACTTATTTTTCTTCTTCTTATTTTATTTGTATTTTCATTATAATAGTCCATCTTTACCTCCTTATCTATAAATTTATTATAACCTCCCTATAATAATAAATCAAAGAACAAAATTGTAAGATTCATATTACATAAAATTCTATAAGAATACAAAAAAATAATTTTTTATTAATATTTTTTTAATTTTTTTGTGGAATTTTTGAAATTTTAGGGTATAATGTAAATGAAGTTAGTGTTAGGAGGTAAATATTATGGCATATCAAATAAACGATGCTTGTATAAGCTGTGGTGCTTGTGAAGCTGAATGTCCAATGAGCTGTATATCAGCTGGAGATGATAAATACGTTATAGATGCTGACGTATGTATAGAATGTGGTGCTTGTAACAGTGTTTGTCCTGTAGACGCTCCACAACCTGAGTAATAAAAAAACTGTTCTATTTTATATAGAACAGTTTTTTTATTTAAGTATTTCATCTGTTGTCACTAAATTTAATTTTATATTTTCACTTTTATTATACAAAGCAACCCCAACCTTTATATCTTTAATTTCACCCTTATTAACAGTTCCTATGAATCCTTTTACATCATCATCTGATGTTTTTACAAAGTACTTAGTTTCTCTATTACCTTGATAAGGATAAATATCTATAGTACATAATTCAATATCATAAAGTCCTTTATTCTCTACACTCATAGTAACTATAGCATAAAAATCATATATATCTCCTATATCTATTCGGGCGGTAAACATAGACACATCTTTTACCATTACTTCTATATTCTCATTATTTAAATTATTTATAAATACATTATTATATTCAGTAATTTTATTATTATCTTCATTCATAGAAATAGAAACATTGGATAAACTAATTGTAGTAAAAATTATTAATAAACAAATTAAAGTCTTTTTAAGCATATGTTCCTCCTATTATTTTTTATTAGTTTATCCAAATAGTAATTTTTTATTTAATATTAATAAATATTTCCATTTAACTCATATATTTTTTATTTTAATAAGTAAAAAAAAATAATTTTTTTCGACAAAACTATTGCGCTTTTTGTCGAAATTTGTTATTATTAATTCAAGGTTATTCCCCTAATAACCGATTATTTTACTCCCCAAATAAAATATATTCCCTAATAAACCCCTTTTTATAATATATTTTACCCCTTTTATAACCCTACTTGATCGGATTAAAGTAGGGTTATTTTTTTTTCATATTAATAATTTTACGTATTAATCTATATCCATGTGCTTTAGTATCTATAAAGTTAAGATTTTCATTCTCATCATATAAATTATGCTTAATATTCCAATATCCTAAATCTCTATATAAAGATATATACTTTCCATTAACACTCCATAAATATTGATCTTTATCTATTTTTTTGTATCTCCAATCTAAATTTTCTTCTATCTTAGATAAATCATTCATTATTTCTAATACATTATCATATCTTTCATCTTTATTAACTTTTAAACACTTCTCTATAATTAATATCATAGACTTTGGAACATGAGGAAGATATTTTTTTCTTACTGGAAATTTTCCATTTGCACATGCTATCTTTAAACTATTTAAATCCTTATATCTTTTAACTTGCTTATTATATTCTTCATTACCATTACACATTCTATACAAGGTTGTTCCTATTTGATATATATCAATCTTCTTATTTATAGTAGAGCTAATACATTGTTCTGGAGCGATATGTTTATAATATACATTTTTTAATTTTGCATTACCTTCTATATCTAAATAAAGCGATGATCCAAAATCAGTTAATACAGCTCTATTTTCGTCACTTATAAGTATATTATTTGGCTTTATATCACAATGTACCATGTTATTGTTATGAATATAGTACACGGCTTGTAGGAAATCTAGTGCATATTTAATTATTTCTCTTATAGTTAAATTCTCATTTTGCATCAAATTATATAATGAACCATTCCTAAAGTATGGCATTACTATATAGATGTAATCATCATCATATGATGCATGGTTTATAGTAATTATGTTTGGATGTCTTAACTTATATATTTTTTTAGATTCATCAAAATATCTTCCAAATTCTTTTAAATTTTTTTTATCAATTTGCTTTAATATAAATCTTGAACCTAGTTGAGTATCTTCAACTATATATAAAGCTGAGTTTACACCTTCTGAGTTTATTTTTTCAAGTATTTTCAAATTTATATTTGTATTTATTTGCATATCTCTACCCCACAACTTGAAAACAATTCTTCTAGTATTCCTTCTACTTTAACGGCTTCTATTATTTCAATACCAATATCTTCTTCTATATACATATAAGCTTTCCTTACACTATACTCTTTAATTAATACATTAATAATCTTCCTTATATAACTTAATCTTTCCCCTATACTAAAAGACTTTGGTATTATAATTTCATCCTCTAAGATAGGCTTTGTCTTATCATTTATCATTTTATATATTCCAAACTCTATTCTATTAATAAAGATACTAATATTCATAAATCCCATACTCATTCCCCCTAGGAAATATTAGTTTATTGTTATATAGTATGATTTATTATTTGTATAAAATGCTAAAATAAAAAAAATAAGCGTGAATTCACGCTTATTTATACTTCGTCTTTTATTTTTAAAAATAATTTAGCTGTTGCAAGTGTATCACTATAGGCTCTATGAGCATTTTTATTTTCTATATTATAGTATTCACAAGCAGTCTCTAACTTTTTATTTTTACCCTTATATGATTTGTTATTCTTTAATAATTCTAATGTACATATATGATTTTCTATTGGATCTAGATTTAATTGTTTTAAATAGTAATTTAAAAACTTTAAATCAAACTTGGCATTATGAGCTATTATTGTTCTATCGCCAATATATTTTCTAAATCTCGGTAATACATATTCTATACATTCTTCATTTTCTACCATTTCATTACTTATATTAGTTATCTCTGTTATAAAATTTGGTATTTCTTTTTTAGGCTTAACAAACCTGGAATAGTTTCTAACGATTTCGTTATTAATTATTTCTGTTATACCTATTTCAATAATCTCACAACCTTTATAAGGATCTAATCCTGTAGTTTCTAAGTCAACAACTACATATTCTTCCATATATTCTCTCCTTAGATTTTAATAAATATATATACATTTTATATTTATAATAAAGGATAATCAATATGTAACTTTTATAAGTAATTCATAGGATTTGTATGTCTACCATTTACCCTTATTTCAAAATGTAAATGTGGTCCTGTAGACCTACCTGTTGAACCTATTTTAGCTACAACTTGTCCTTTTTGAACAGTTTGTCCTACAGAAACATTTAATGCACTATTATGAGCATATAAAGTTACTTTTCCATCATTATGCCTTATCATAACTGTGTTTCCGTATGTTCCTTGAACGCCTGAGTAAATTACAGTTCCCGAATCATAAGCAGTTACAGGTGTTCCAGTTGGCGCTGGTATATCTATCCCTGTATGAATTGATGATGCTCCTGTAACAGGATGAATTCTATATCCATATGGAGAACTTATTCTACTATATCCCGGAACTGGCCACGATCCACTTGTAACAACTGCATTTGACGATGATCCTGACGATGTATTTGAAGATGAGCTTTGTTGTTTTTGTGCTTCCGCTTCAGCCTGAGCTTTAGCTGCTGCAGCTTCTTCCTCAGCTATTATTTTAGCAATTTGATTTTCTAATTCTTCCTCTTCTTTAGCTAATTGATTTTTTAACTCCTCAACTTCAGCTTTATCTGATTCTAATTTATTATTATCTGATTCAAGAGAGGATTTTAAAAGCTCTTGTTCTTTAACTTTATCTTCTAGTGACTTTTTCTTTTCTTCAACAAGAGATTTATTTTCATCTAATTCTTTTAATAAGTCTCTATCTTGTTGTATAACTTCTTTAACCATATATATATTGTTAAAGAAATCCGATAATGAATTACTGCTTAAAATTACTTTTATATAAGCCATAGAATAGTTGTTATTTATTACTTTTAGTCTTTCACCTAACGCATCTTCATTATCCTTTATTTTATTTTCTAAATCTTGTATTTCTTTTTTAGCTTCTTCAGTTTCATCGTTAAGACTTGATATTTTTTCTTCAGTTGATTTTATATTCTCTTCTATTTCTTTTATTTGAGAATCTAAATTTTTAATTTTATCATCTAATTCAACTTGTTCTTCTTTATTCTTACTTAACTTATTATTTAAGCTAGACTTAGTTTCTTCTGCATATACAGTAGATGAATTAATTAATGATGCATTAACTAATATAGATCCTACCGCTATTAATGACACTACTTTTTTCACTCAATCTTCCCCCATTTCTTCTACACTTTTAAATGTTTTCTAACTGATACTATACTTCCTAAAACACCTATAGCTATACCTGTAGCAAATAATATTAATATAAGTGAAATAGATATACTATTTAATGGTACAACCATATTTCCCATCATATTACTTAATGCTCCACTAATTTTTTCAACCATATATCCGTACATACTAGTACATACTGCTACAGATAAAACTGATCCAAGTAAACCTATTATAAATCCTTCTACTATAAATGGACTTACAACAAAGCCGTTACTTGCTCCTACATATTTTATTATTTCAATTTCTTCCTTTTTGCTGTAAACTCTACTTTTTATTGTATTAGATATTATTATTAAACATATTAATAATAATGCTATTATTAATATCCCTCCAAATTTCTTTACAGTATTAGATAAGTTTAAGAAATTTTTAATTATATCTTGATGATATTTTACCTCTTTTACGTTTACAACTGTTTCTATTTCTTTAGCTACAGTATCTATATTATCTGAATCTTTTAATGTAACTGTATATGTATCATCTAAAGGATTTTTTATTCCTTCTAACAGATATCCATCATCGCCCCAATCTTCTTTCATAGAATTGAAAGAATCTTCTTTTGACTTGTATGTAACAGTTTTTACACCTTCTATTTTCTCTAAGATTTCTTTAACTTCTTTACTTTGACTTTCATCTAAATTATCAACTACAGAAACTTTAACTTCATTTACTTGGTCTTTTGTTACTTCTATAAACTGATTTATATTTAAAACTATTGTTATGATTATACCTAAGATAATTAACGCTGATGAAACAGATATTACTGAGATAAGACTCATAGTTTTATTTTTAACTAGACCATTCAAACCTTGTTTTAGATTATAAATAAAATTAGATAATATCTTCATAACAATCCCTCTTTACGTCTTTTTTTGTATCTTCTATTATTTTTCCTGCATCTATTGCTATAATTCTTTTTTTATATTGCTTTAGTATTTCTATATCATGAGTTGCCATTACTATAGTTACACCTTCTTCATTTATATTTTCTAATAAATCTACTATTTTTCTAGAATTTTCTATATCTAGGTTTCCTGTACATTCATCTGCTATTATTATAGAAGGCTTATTAACAATTGCTCTTGCTATTCCAACTCTTTGACATTCTCCACCAGATAACTCATCTGGATATTTATTACACTTATGATATATACCTACTTTTTGTAGTACTTCCATTACCCTTGGTTTTATTTCATTAGGAGCAGCACCTACAACCCTCATTGCAAGTTCTACATTTTCATATACAGTTTTATCCTTTAATAACTTAAAGTCTTGAAATATAATCCCTATATTTCTTCTATACTTATGTATTTTATTAACCTTTATATTTGTTATATCACTACCTAATACTGATACACTACCTTTTGAGGTTTTTTCTTCTCTTGTTATTAATTTTAATAAAGTAGATTTTCCTGCACCTGACCTACCTACTAAAAATACAAACTCACCCTTGTCAATTTTTAAGTTTATATTTTTTAAGGTTTTATTACCGTCAGGATATGTTTTATCTACACATGTAAACTTAATCATAATATCACTCCATTTTAATCTATTTTGTATGCTAAGTAATTCTTCCTTTTTTATATAAATTTATCATTTTTTGTAACTTTATTGTAACATCTTATTATATATTATCTAAAATTTTGGTTTTAGTCAAATCTTAATAATATCCATACATAAATTAAGTGCATATTATAGTTTAAAAATCAACTATAATATGCACTCTTGATATTTTAATATTTTATTTTTTTTGTTATTTTTTCTTCTTTTAAATAAATTAATCCATTTCCCTGTACTGTTCTTGAATAATCTAATGTTCTTGTGTGTTTAATTAATTGTGCGTATAATTCTTGCTCAGTTAAGTCTCTTTGGAATTCTTGTCTAGACCAATTTTTTAATAAAGCTAAACTTCCACTTACGTATGGTGCTGCCATACTAGTTCCACTGAGACTAGCATAAGTGTTATTAGGATAAGTTGATACTATTTCAACTCCTGGTGCTACCAAATCTATAACAAGGTTTGCATTGCTAAAATAAGCAGGATTTCCCTTTTTATCAACTGCACCTACAGATACAACTTCTACATAAGATGCCGGATAGGAATATTGGAATTCTTCTGAATTTCCATCACCTTCATTACCTGCCGCACAAACCACTAGTATATTCTTGCTAGAAGCTTCTTTAACTGCTCTTTGTAGCTTCTCACTATTTTCTGACATACCTAATGACATAGATATAATATCTACTTTTTTTTCTATAGCATAATATATTGCATTAATAACCCAGCTCAGTTTACCACTTCCACTTCTATTAATGGATTTAAGAATATATATATTTGATTTCGGTGCTACTCCTACGATATTATGTTTGCCTTGTGCTGCAATTATTCCTGTAACATGAGTTCCATGACCTACTCTATCAGTTACAATATTTGGATTTTTATTATCTTCATCAGTAAAGTTTCTCACACCAACTATACACTCTTTTAAATCTTCATGGTATATGTCACATCCAGAATCTATTATTGCTATATTTACACCTTCACCCATAGATGATTGTTGCCAAAAGTTTTTTGCTTGTATCATATTTATTCCATAATTTAAAAATGATGAACTACTTCTTATTTCATCATTTTTTATATAAGGAATTAGTTTTACAGTAAAATCACCATTATTATCTTTATTTTTCATAATATCACTCCAAATTTTGCATTATACTTAATTATATAAACTTGTAGCATTTAATGTGATTTTATCATTACAATCTTTTGACAAATAATCATGTATATTCTCTATTAACTTAATATCACTATCATTTTCTATAGAAATATTATAAATGTACTTATCATCTTTATCTTTACACTTATAAATACCTTCTTTTATTACATTATTCTCTATTATAACTTCTATATACGATCCATCTAAAAGATAATACGTTCCTATTTTATATTTTTCATCATTATCCCATTCACCTATATATTTATATATCTCACATTCATAGGTTCCAATCCCACTCTTTTTACCATTTTTAAAATCGCCTTCATATATACTACCATCTTTATAGGTATACTTTCCTATACCATTAAATAAATCATCCTTAAATTCTCCATAATAGGATTCACCATTTCTATACTTAAGCTTACCATTACCTTTTTTTAATCCGTATTTATAATTACCTTCATATATATTTCCATCTATATCAGTATAACATCCATATCCATGATATACATTGTTCTTAAACTCTCCAATATAAACCCTTCCATCATTATATTTATAGGTTCCCTTACCATTAAATTTATCACCTTCAAATTCTCCATCATACAAATCTCCACTAGAATTCAAAAACTTTCCTTTACCTGACTTTTGATCATCCTTAAACATTCCTACATACTTACTTCCATCCCTATAGTATAATGCCCCTTTTCCATTTTTATGATTATTTGCATACTCACCCTTATAAATATCTTTATTTGTGTATGTATATACACCAACACCATCTATTAAACCACTTTTAAAATCTCCCATATAGTAAGAACCATCACTAAAAGTATACTTTCCTACCCCATCCATTTTGTCATTTCTCCAGAGCCCTTCATACTTCTCTTTATTTGAAAAAATACATATACCAAACCCATTTTTCTTACTTTCTAAGAATTCACCTATATATATATCTCCATTATTATATTTTAATATTTCTTCTCCTTTTAACTTTGTATTAATACCTGTTTCCTTATATACAACTGTTTCATTTTGTTTTAATGAATGCTCCATCTTGCTTATATTTTTAAAAATCTTTTTATTCATGCCATACTTCCGATTAAGCATGCTCTTTCTTTTTTTACTATGCTTTTTATCTACTATATATCTTAAAAGTAAAAATAAAATATATATTGAGGATAGGCATGCGAACACAGATAGTACAGTTAAAATATATTTGGTAATACCATTCACAATATAACATCCCCTTTTATAAAGTTATTATATTTATATATATTTTAAAATAAGTGAAATTATAATTTAATATAAAAATGATTCCATTTTATTTGGAATCACTTTATATATATATCTATATTCTCTTCTTTTAAATCTTCATCAAATAACTCAATTATTGTCATTATCTCATATTTATATTCTGATATACTTAACTTATACAGCATTAAATCATCTATTAAATCTTTTATATCTAAACATAAATTTTCTAGTACATAAAAGTAACCATCTTTTATATTGTATAATTTCTCGATTGTAATAATTTTCTTGCTTATATCTTTTATTATATCTATATTATATATATCTATATTTGATAAAGATAAGATATATTTTCTTATAACATTTATTATTTCTATTGATATAGAGTTTATATCATAATTTCTATCATTTTTATAAAAATAATTCTTATACTTTTCAAATTTTTCATCTAATTCTTCATCTATTATATTAAATGGAGGTTTTATCATATCTTTTATTATAAGTAATTCTCTTATACTTTCATTATCATCTAAAACTGAATCTAGCAAAAATAAATTATATGCATCATCTAATGGATCATGAACTTCTCCACTAAATTCAACATTTGCTATACTAAGTAAATTTTTTAAAGATATATAATTCACACACCTTATTCCACAGTCTAAATATTTATCTTTTATATCTACAAATAAACTTCTTATGTTATTTAAAAACCTTGGATGCTTATTTTTTTGAGAACTTATTTTATCAATATTATTAAAACATACCAAGTCTAAATTTCCAAAGGTATAAATTCCTTTTATATCAGAAAACGTACCTAACCAACTTTTAAAATCCCTCATTACATTTTCATATGTAGGTGCCTTATATAAATCTTCTGACGTTATTTTAGTTAATTCTTCTATATGTGGATATACTTCTTTGGTTATCATTGGTTTTATCAGGGATTTAAATTTTTCTATTTTTCCAGTATGCTCATCATACTTAACTGCGCCAATAGCTATTATATCTGCATTTAGTGTGTCCCTTTTACCTTTATTATTTGGCATGTTCATTTCAAAATCTATATATATCTTTTTCAAGATAAACTCCCCTCTCTAAATATGTCTATATATATTCTATCATTTTATAATAAAATAAAAAACCGTTAACTAATTATTAATGCATTAGTCAACGGTTTTTTATTTATTCATATTTTTCTAAGAATGAATGTTTTACTCCATCTTGTTGCCATCCTAAAACAGAATCTATATTTACATTTTCAGCTGCTTTAAATATAGATTTTTCTACATCTTTAAAGTTTTCCCCTAAATTTTTTATAAGGTCTTTTATTTCATATCTTTTATTTCCAGTTTTTTTTGCTGCAACCATACAAGCGCAATTTAATGGCCATATACCACTATTTTGTATAAACCTTATTATATGTTCTTCTCTTATATAGTAAAGAGGTCTTATTATCTGTATTCCGTCAAAATTCGTAGAATCTAATTTAGGTAACATTGTTTTAAAGTTACCAGCACATAATAAATTTAACATTGTAGTTTCTATAACATCATCATAATGATGTCCTAAAGCCAGCTTATTACATCCTAACTCTTCAGCTTTTGAGTATAAAGCACCTCTTCTCATTCTAGCACACATATAGCACGGATAATCCTTCGCTATTTCATCTGCTATTTCAAATATTCTTGAATCGAATAAATGTATTGGTATATCTAAATACTCACAGTTATCTATTAGTAACTGCCTTATATCTTTATGATATCCTGGGTCCATAGCTATAAATTCAACTTCAAAATTAACTTGCCCATGTCTTTTTAATTCTTGAAACATTTTTGCCATAAGAAGACTATCTTTACCTCCAGAGATAGCAACACCTATTTTATCTCCTTCTTCAACTAAATTATAATCTCTTATAGCTTTTATAAATTTCGACCATAAATGCTTTCTATATTTCTTAATAATACTTCTTTCTATATCTTTTAATGGTTGTCTTTCATCAAAAGGTACTATTATTTCACAACCTTTTCCTGCTAAATTACTCATTAAATCACCTCATTTTTATGTGAACATGAAATTTATTTTATCATAAATTATATTAGTAATTCAAGACATACTATAAGCTATATTCATGAAAAATTTTACTATCTGTATTTAATAGTATATTTATTTCAAATTTCTATCATCTTTATATGTAACATTTTAAACACTGATAAATATAATATTAGTACATAGCTTGGCTATAGATTTTGACAAGGAGGTTTTTCATCAATGGAAAAGAATAACAGAGGAGTTGTACAGAACTGTGGTTGTGAACTAGCTAGACCTTATGTAAATGATCAAGTTCTTACAAAAGTCTATAATCTTCCCACTGCATTAAAAAACGGTACTTTATTTCCAGAACTATTCTTAATAGACTCTGATATGTATAATGCAGATTTATATAAAAATCCTAAAAATAGAGTTAGGGGGAGAAGATAATGAGACAATCCTGCGATAGAAGTGAATTATTGCAAAAAGTTCAAGAAACAAGTTTTGCATGTGTAGAATTGAATTTATATCTAGATACACATCCAGAAGATAAAAATGCTATAAATATGTATAATTATTTAGTTTGTCAATTTAAGCAAGCTAAAGCTGCTTATGAATCTAAATTTGGTCCTTTAACTAATTTTGGTTATGCTCAAAGCCAATATCCATGGCAATGGATATGTGACCCTTGGCCATGGGACAGAGAATTCAATCAATAAAGTATACTAGGGGGTAAAATTTATGTGGATATATCAAAAAACTTTAGAATTTCCAGTCAATTTAAGATGTAAAAACTTGAGCATGGCTAAGTACATCATGACACAATTAGGTGGACCAAACGGAGAACTAGCTGCTGCTATTAGATATTTACAACAAAGATACACTATGCCTACAGGAAAATCACGCGCACTTTTAACAGACATAGGTACTGAAGAACTAGCTCATGTTGAAATAATTTCTACTATGTTGTATCAATTGACTGAAGATGCAACTCCAGAAGAATTAAAAGCAGCTGGACTCGGGTCACATTATTCAGTTTGGGGACACGGTACATTCCCTTCTGATCCAAACGGAGTACCTTGGACTGCAGCATATATAAATGTTTTTGGTGACTCAGTTACTAACTTACATGAAGATATGGCTGCTGAACAAAAAGCTTTAGCAACATATTATCAACTTATCAATTTAACTGATGATGTAGATATAATAAATGTTTTAAGATTTTTAGGAGAAAGAGAAATAGTTCATTATCAAAGATTTGGCGAAGCATTAATGGATGTATATGACTATACTGACTGCAAAAAAATTTTTTAATATAGATTATTTTATTTGATATAATAAATGGGCTATTTTCAAAACTACATTGATAAAATCAAGTTATTGAGATAGCCCTATTTATTATAAATTAGATAAAACTCTAACTTTTATATCTTCGTTTAATCCAGAAAAAGATGATATACCATCTATATCAGATATTGAAAAATATTGAATATAATCACTTAATATCTTAAGTGGTTCATATTCACTTCTATTATGAAAATAATAACATAGATTTTGCATATACTTTAAATAGCATTTATTAATTCTAATCTCTACATAAGGTAAATCACTTTCCATCCTTGAATCATGAAATAATTCTTTTAATCTCATATATGCACATTCTGAGTCTTTACTTAAATGTAGATCGCTTAATCGTTCTTCTAATGCTTTTTCTATATAAAAAAGAGCTGTTCTGTTTATAAGTAATTCTACATAGAAATTGTTACGACTATATTTAAATTGGTAAAAATCAGTTACAACAGTCATACTATCGCCCCTTATATGTTATTTAATAGTATTGGTTCTATAGTATATATTATTTTCATTATTAATGATTATTTATACATTAAGTTTAAAATATTTACAATACTCTTCTTGCGTTAACAAAAGCATTTGTATAATAATTACTATTAAAATCAGATATAACTACTTCATCTTTACTTGATGAAGCATGTATGAATTGTCCATTACCTATATATATACCTACGTGACTCACATTTCCATCATTAGATCCATTAGTATCAAAAAATACTAAATCTCCTTTTTTAACACTACTTCTACTCACATAAGTACCATATTTACTTTGATCTTTAGATACTCTTGGAATTGTGATTCCTGCACTTTGCTTAAATACATAATAAGTAAATCCTGAACAGTCAAAAGAGTTTGGGCCTTCTGCTCCCCAAGAATAATCTTTACCTAATAATGTTTTCGCAAAGCTTATTAACTTATCAACCTTAGAATTAGTTGCAGATGAATCATTTGATCCTTCCGACTTATTACTTAAGTATTGACTAGATACGTAACCAGTTTTTCCATTATACTTTATTTTAGACCAACCATTAGATTCTGATATTACTCCTACTTCAGCTCCATAACTTATAGTTGTTATCTTTGAATAACTTGTTCCTGGTCCACTTCTAACATTAAGTGTCGTTGCAGTAACTATTTTATAACTTGTAATAGATTCTGAGCTTGATCCGGAATTATCTTTAGATACTATATAATCACTGCTTACATATCCATTAGTTCCTTTATAGTTTATTTTAGCCCATCCATTTGATTCTGATATAACTGAAACTTCATCTCCTTTTGATAATGTTCCTATTTTGGAATAATTCGTTCCTGCTCCACTTCTAACATTAAGTGTCGTTGCAGTAACTATTTTATAACTTATAATAGATTCTGAGCTTGATCCGGAATTATTTTTAGATACTATATAATCGTTACTTACATATCCATTAGTTCCTTTATAGTTTATTTTAGCCCATCCATTTGATTCTGATATAACTGAAACTTCATCTCCTTTTGATAATGTTCCTATTTTGGAATAATTCGTTCCTGCTCCACTTCTAACATTAAGTGTCGTTGCTGTAACTACTTTAGTTATAGTTTGATTCGAACTACCAGGTGAACTTACGTAGTCACTATGTACATAACCAACTTCTCCATTATAACTTACATTAATCCAAGTTCCACTAGTTCCTATATACTCTACTGTATCACCTTTATTTAACTTTTTCATAGATGAATAGTTTGTTCCAGGACCTGTTCTAAAATTAACGGAATTTGCAGTTATTGTTCTATATTCAATTGTATCTGCATTAGATATAGTACTACATAATGGTATAGCTACAGATGTTGCTATTACTCCCGAAAGTATATATTTTTTACTAATATTCATAAATATCAATTATAGTTTTAATTAACTATAATCTTGATCAACTCCTCTCCCTATAAACAAGTGTATATAACACTTGAAGGTTTGTTTTCTAAATGTACATTTTTATATAAATTTAGACTACTTCTTGATAATATTATTACAAATATGTAACTTTATGTCTATAAAAATCGCTATTTACCAATATTTTCTACACATATTATTTAGTACTAAGTTGAATTTTTATAGAATATTATTTATTAAATGGATTACTGTCTTACTCTACGTTGGGAGGATTTTATATGAATAATAACTTTAATCAAATCAACTTGTTGCCCATCCCTTGGATGAAACAGAAATTAGAAAGTATTTATGAAAAAAAATTTTGTGGTGACCTATTTTTATTTTTTAGTAACTTAAGATCTAGTACAAAAGTAAATCCTAAAACTATTACTGATTTATTGGATAATTTAAATATCGTTATAGATAACACTCATCCTATATATTTTTATTTTCCTACTGAGGTTAATGATTTTATAAACGACTTAATTATTACATTAAAATCTTTATTCCCAAATAATGCTTATATAATTCTTTGTGGATTCAAAGAAATCTATATAAGTTCAAATAATATGGACTATATTGCTAACTTATGTGATTTTTATCCACACTTAAGAAATAAAATTGATGGATGTTGTCTTATAGATAGTAGTAAGTCATTTGAAATATTTACATCTTTATCAGATACCCAAAGAATCAATATACTTCCTAATTCATCCTGCACAATTTCTTGTCCAATCTTAGATTATAAATTCTATAATATTAATATTTGTAATTTAAATCATGTTTGCTTTGTTGAATTGATTGAAGATAAATCATCAAATTTTACAAATTATTATATAAAAGGTTTAACTAATAAAAATAATAATTTTAATTTTAATTTCTAGACTGCCTTGCAGTCTTTTCTTTTTATATGATAATATAAATAGTATTTGAAGGAGGTTTATATGAAACTTATACTTGCAGAAAAACCCTCAGTTGCTAAAACCATAGCAACTTTTTTAGGTGCAAAAACTAGAAATGATGGGTATTTTGAAGGAAATGATTATATAGTTACTTATGCTGTTGGTCACCTTGTATCTTTATATGATATGAAAGACTACGATAAAGATAAATACTCTGGTTCTTGGAAAATGGATAACTTCCCATTTATACCTAGTGATAAATTCAAATTTAAAGTAGATGATTCTAAGAAAAAACAATTTGAAACAGTAAAGAAGCTTTTACATAGAGATGATATAGAATATATAATTAATGCTACAGATAATGATCGAGAAGGAGAACTTATATCATTTTTAATATTTTTATTGGCAAAAAATAAAAAACCTGTAAAAAGAATACTTGTAAATGAATGGACTCCCGAAGATATAACTCGAGGACTTAATAATTTAAAAGATAATTCTGATATGTTAAATTTACAAGCAGCTGGATATACTAGACTTCTCACTGACTGGTTAATAGGAATTAATTTTACTTCTGTTGCTACATTAAAATATGGAAATGGTAAATTACTTAATATAGGTCGTGTAATACTTCCTACTGTTAAATTAGTTTATGATAGAGATATGGAGATTTCAAACTTTATTCCTAAAAATTATTTTGAAATTGAAGGAAATTTTAAAAGTTCAAATGGGGAGTATAAAGGAAAATATATAAAAGGCAAAGAAAGTAAATTTGATACTATTGATGATGCTAATAAAATTATAAATACTATTACTTCTAGTAATGGACAAATAACTGATAAGAAAGTAACAACTTCTAAAGAATATGCTCCAAAACTATTTAGTTTAACTTCTTTACAAGGTTTTATAACTTCAAAGTATTCAAATTTTACTTCAGACAAGGTTTTAAGCGTATGTCAGTCTCTTTATGAGGGAAAAGGTAAAGGTGGATATATAACTTATCCTAGAACTGATTCTATTTATTTAGAAGAAAGTTTAGTCCCTAAAGTTTCTCAGACACTAGATAAATTAAAAGTCGGTCTTCCTTATGAAAATAAAATATCTTTTACAAAAAGTAAAAGAATATTTGACTCTTCAAAGGTTGATAGCCATAGTGCTATAATTCCTACTTATATAATACCTACAAACCTTACACCTGATGAAAAAATTGTCTATGATGCTATAAAAGATAGATTCATAGCAAACTTTATGCCCCCTGCTGAATATGAAAATACAGAAATAAAAACTGAAGTTGATAAACATGTATTCTTAACCAAAGGAAAAGTCTTAAAAGTTAAGGGATACTTAGAAGTATATAATAAAGAAGAAAAAGATGACTTACTTCCTATGGTTAATAAATCTGAAATTGTTGATGTATTAGATATAAAAACCTTAACTAAACAAACTACTCCACCTAAACCGTATACTGAAGATACTTTACTTAAAGCTATGAAAAACTGCGGTAAAAATGTATCAGATGATGATACGACAGTTTTATCAGGGTACTCAATAGGAACTTCTGCAACACGTGCAGATGTTTTGAAAAAAATAGGTCAAGTTGGTTATGTGAAAAAGAAAGGTAAGTCATACTCTATAACTGATTTAGGTAAAAATCTAGTTGAAATTTTTCCTGTAACAGATCTATTTGATGTAGACTATACTGGTAAATTAGAGAAAAGTTTAAGTGATATTCAAAAAGGACAATTTACTAGAAAAGAATATCTAACTAATATTATGAACTTTATTTATCAAAATGTTAATTTAATAAAAAGAGATAGCAATAAAAGTATAAATACTGAAAATTATACTTACAACCCTAAGACAAAAAAATATATTAAAGAGTCTTCTGCTACAATAAAAAACTCTACGAAATCAAAATCCACTACTAAAACTGTAAAGTCTGAAAAAAATGACTCTTTAGGAAAATGTCCAATATGTCAAAATGATGTGGTTGAATTTGAAAAAGGATATTTATGCACTAACTATAGTAACTGTAAATTCGGAATTTGGAAAAATGACAAATATTTAGAATACTATAATAAAAAACCAAATAAAACTATGGTTAAAAGCATATTAAAAAATGGTCAAGCTAAAGTTAAATCTTTAACATCAAAAAAAGGTACTAAATTTGATGCATTGCTAAAATATACAAAAAAAGAAAATGGTTATTGGGGATGGACTATGGAAGTAGATAATTCTTCTAAATAAATAAGGTTAGCTGGTGATTACACCAACTAACCTTATTTATCATCATAAAATACTTCATCTATTTTATTTCTTGCTAATCTCATCAGTTCATTTAATTTATACCCTCTTAACTTACATCCACATTTAGGGCAATATTCTAATTTTTTAGAAACTAAAGCTCTGCAATTAGGCTCTGGACATCTTATTTTTTCATTAACTTCCGAAACTTTTAATCCACATCTAGGGCAAATTGTACCAGGTCTTGATGAAACTTCTTTCCCACATCTTGGACACTTGACCATATTATATCCCTCCATAAAATTAACTTAAAAATACTCCTTTATTATTTATATGCAAAGTATACTTAATAAGTTTCTTTTACATAATTATAAAGGAGCATTGTAATAACTAATTTATGTTAAGTTTAATTTATACAACTAGACATATTTTTTTAATTTTAAGGTGAAATTAATTATTTATCTTTAATTTTAAATGTGTTTATTCCATTTTCTTTCATTAAGTCTATAATTATGCCTGCAGTTTCTTCTATTGCTTTATTAGAAACATCTATAACAGGACATCCTAGCTTTTTCATTACAGTATCTGAGTAATCTAGTTCTTGCAATATTCTTTCAAGGTTTGCATAATTTGCATTACTTGATAAACCTAATGCTTTTAATCTTTCTTGTCTTATTTTATTTAATTTTTCAGGTGTATTCGTAAGCCCTATTATTTTCTTAGGATTTATGTCATTTAACTCTTTAGGTAATGGTATTTCAGGTACTAATGGAACATTAGCAACCTTTATATTCTTATTGGCTAAATACATACTAAGAGGTGTTTTTGATGTTCTTGATATACCAACTAAAACTATATCTGATTTTAAAACTCCTCTTGGATCTTTCCCATCATCATACTTAACTGCAAATTCTATAGCTTCTACTCTTTTAAAGTAACTTTCATCTAGCTTTCTTATGATACCAGGCTCTCTCTTTGGCTTTCTTTCAGTTTTCTTTGCTATTTCACTTAGTATTGGAGACATTAAGTCTATATTGCTTAATCCCTCTTCCATACAATATTCTCTAGTTAAATTAGATAAGTTCTCATCTACTAAAGTATATATGATTATAGCTTCTTCATTTTTTCCGCTATTTAGTATTTCCATAAGAAATTTTTTATCTGCTACATAAGGAAATCTTCTAATCTCATAATTGTCATTTATTGAAAATTGAGATAAGGCAGCTTTTGCAACTTGTTGAGCTGTTTCTCCCACAGAATCTGATATCACATATATGATCAAATTTTCCATATACTCCCCTCCTTAATTGTCTATCATCTCTAAAAATAGCTTTGTTATATTCGTTTTCGATATTCTTCCAACTATTTTTACCTTCAACCCATCCTCACTTGTTTCTACAACTGGTAAAGAATCTACCTCATGTTCTATAATCTTTCTAACTATTAGTAAAATTTCTTCATCTCTACTAGTAGTTATTACATTGGGAGTTCTAGTCATAATCATACCTATAGGAATTCTGTTTATATCAGACCCTCCTATAGTAGCTTTTAATAAATCCTTTCTAGAAACTACACCACATAGGTTTTCATTATCATCTGTTATGAATATACTTCCTACATCAGATAAAAACATATTAACTATTACTTCATATATACTTATATCTTGTTTTACTATTACTGGCATACTCATTATATCTTCTGCCTTTTTATCTTTTATGCTATTACCAACTAGATTTAAATCACTAACTCCAGAATAAAAGTATCCTACCTTAGGTCTTGCATCTAAAATTCCTGTCATAGTTAATATTGCTAAGTCTGATCTTAGTGTGGCACGTGTCACATTTAAGCTAGCAGCTATGCTTTCACTAGTTATTGGTTCATTAGCTTTGACAATGTCGATTATTTTTAGCTGTCTTTGATTAAGTTGAATAATAATCACCTTCCTCTTTAATGTGATACACTTTTTAATCAGAAATCCATTATATAGTATAATATTATATATCTATATATGACATTCTGTAAATGTTTTTTATTATCTTATAGTATATTATTAATTTTAATACGTCTATTTTTTAACATATTCATATAAAAAATTTATTAAAATACTATAAACTTTATTTATTGTTCAATTTATTTTAACATTATAATATATATTTTTAAATACAAAATTTAAGTTTATTTAAATTTAATTTCTTTTAATTAATTCAAATAAGGATAAAATCTATTAATATATATATAAAGCTATGCTTTATCATATACACCTTGATTTCACCCCTTATTTTAGTATCTATTATCTACGTGTATTTATTCTTATTATTTATAAACTATCTTAGATAAATCACATATGCTAAGCATTGTGTCACAAATTTGCTTTAATAAAGCTAATCTATTATTTTTTATATCTTCATCCTTATCCATTACCATAACATTATCAAACATATTATCAACTAATGGTCTTAATGACGCAAACGCATCTAAAGCTTCACTATATTTTTTATCTTTTAATAATTCATTAACTTTTACTTTGATTTCTTTAAATCTATTGTATAACTTAATTTCAGCATCTTCTTTAAGTAAACTTTCATTTAATTCTGATGAAGTAGCTTTCTGAGCTAAAGTAGAAACTCTATTAAATGCAGTTAACATTTCAACTAACCCTTCAGTAGACAACCAATTATTAAGTTCTACAGCTCTTGTATGCATATCTGATATATCATTTATTTCTGAACTTAATACTGCTTCTATTACATCGTATCTTATTCCTAAATCTCTAAATAAATTTTTAATTCTCTCTTTGAAGAATTCCATTATTTGAGCACAAACTTCATCTTTATCAAATTCTAAACTACTATAGTTATTTAATGCATGGCTAATTAAATCTTTTAAATTTATATCTAGTTTCTTATCCATTAATATGCTTAATACACCTAATGCTTGACGTCTTAATGCATATGGATCTTGAGACCCTGTTGGCTGAATTCCTATAGCAAAAAATCCTGCAATTGAATCTAATTTATCAGCTATAGCTAATGCCATACCTGCTTTAGTTGATGGAAGTATATCTCCTGCAAATCTTGGTAAATAATGTTCGAATATAGCTTCGCTAACAACTTCATTTTCTCCACCAACTTTAGCATATTCTCTACCCATTATACCTTGTAGTTCAGTGAATTCAAATACCATATTCGTAACTAAATCTGCTTTACATAACTTAGCAGCTCTTGATGTATCTTCTTTTATATCACCTAAATTTAATGAATCTAATATATCTAAACTTAACTTTTCTATTCTTAATGTTTTATCGTATACTGTTCCTAGTTTAGCTTGGAACACAACAGTTTTTAATTTTTCTATATAACTCTCTAAGTTCTTCTTAATATCTTCATTATAGAAGAATAAAGCATCTTCAAGTCTAGCAACTAAAACTTTTTCATTTCCAGCTTTTACAACATCTATTTTATAATCATTACCATTTCTAACTGCTATAAAGTTGGGTAGTAATTTACCATCTTTAATTACAGGGAAGTATCTTTGATGCTCTTTCATAGGAGTTGTAACAACTTCTTTAGGAAGATTTGCATAAGCTTTATCAAATTCTCCATAGAATGCTGTTGGATATTCTACTAAATAAGTTATTTCATCTAATAAATCTTCATCAAACTCAACTTCTCCCCCTAATGAGTTTGCAACTTCTATACATTGTTGTTTTATTAAGTCTTTTCTTTTATTTTGATCTAAAATTACATAATTAGATTCTAATTTAGCAAGGTAGTCTTCTAATGAATTAACTTCAAACTCCTTTTCACCTAGGAATCTATGCCCTTTTGTAACATTTGATGATACTATACCTTCTAAATTTATTTCTAGTACTTCATCATTTAATAAAGTAACCATCCATCTTATAGGTCTAGCAAATCTCATATTTTTTCCACCCCAACGCATAGCTTTAGGGAAAGTAACCGCTTTAACTGCTTCTGGTAATACAGTTTTTAAAACTTCACTAGTCTCTATACCTTCTTGTTTTATAGTACCAAATATGTACTCATCTTTTCCAACTTGCTTAAAGTATATATCTTCTTCTTTTAAACCTTTACTTTTTATAAATCCTAAAGCTGGTTTAGTAAAGTTTCCATCTGCATCTACTGCTATTTTCTTAGAAGGTCCTTTAACTTCTTCTTCTAAATTACTTTGTCTATCACTTATACCTTTTACAACAAAAGTTAATCTTCTTGGTGTTCCATAAGTTTCTATATTGTCAAATACTATTCTATTTTCATTAAATAATTTTGTTAAATTGTTTTTTATTTGTTCTAAAGTACTACTAACAAATCTTGATGGTAATTCTTCCACACCTACTTCAAATAAAAGATAATTATTCATTATTTGTCACCTTCCTTTAAAAGAGGATATCCCATTTCTTCTCTTTGCTTAACATATAAGGAAGAAACTGCTCTAGCCATATTTCTAACTCTTCCTATAAATGATGCTCTTTGGCTAACTCCTATAGCTCCTCTTGCATCTAGTGTATTAAATGTATGAGAGCATTTTAATACATAATCATATGAAGGTATTACTAGTCCTCTTTCTATAAGCTTTAAAGCTTCTTTTTCATATGTATCAAATAAATTAAATAACATATCTGCATCACATTCTTCAAATGCATACACAGAGTTTTCATATTCAGATTGCTTAAATACATCTCCGTATGTTATTTTATCATTCCATTTTAAGTCATATACGCTATCAACTTCTTGTATGTACATAGCAAGTCTCTCTAAACCATATGTAATTTCTCCAGTCTCAAGCTCACATTCTATACCTCCAACTTGTTGGAAATATGTAAACTGAGTTATTTCCATACCGTCTAGCCATACTTCCCATCCAAGTCCCCAAGCACCGACCGTAGTTGATTCCCAGTTATCTTCAACGAATCTTATATCGTGTTCTAAAGGATTTATTCCTATAGCTTCTAAGCTTCCTAAATATAATTCTTGTATATTATCTGGAGATGGTTTTAATATAACTTGGAATTGATGATGTTGATATAATCTATTTGGATTTTCTCCATATCTACCATCTGCAGGTCTTCTAGATGGTTCCACATAACATACGCTCCAAGGTTCTGGTCCTAATGATCTTAAAAGAGTATTTGGATTCATAGTACCTGCACCCTTCTCAACATCATAAGGTTGCATCATGATACATCCTTGTTTTGACCAGTAATTTTGTAAAGCCAGTATCATCTCTTGAAAATTCATAAGAATACCTCCTGTTAATTTAAATTTCTATTTAATAAACATTGACGTTTAATAATAACAACAAAGCCTTTCGTCTACACGAAAGGCCCTTTTAGAGTTCTTTTATAACTTTTAGAATATCAAATCATTCAAATTTTGTCAATATAGATAGGTAATATCTACTATTCTTCTTTATTTTCATTTTTTTGATTTTCAGTTTCTTTTATAAGTTCATCTGTTATGTCTTTATTATCTTTATTTTTTTCAGAAACTACATCCTTCATTTCTTTAGCTGCATTCGTTATCATATCTTTTAACATATTTAATTTTTCTTCAGTTAGTTCACCTAAATCTATAGTTGTACCATCATCTTCATTTTGAACTTTTATATTATATTTTCCTATTACAGCAGCTGAAAGACCTATCATTGCAGGTATTGTTGCAAATGCTAAACCAACTACGCCTACTGTTAAAGGTATATTAATTATAGTTTTGCCATCTTTATCTATTATAACTCTTATTACACTACTTTTTCTAAGAAGTTCTTTTAATTGATATTTTATTTGTTCTCCATCTTTTCCTAACACTTCTTCTACAGTTTTCTTAACTTTTTTTGTAGAGTTTGATCCTTTTTTAGATTCTAATAAGATAATAGCTTCCACTACATCTCCATCACAAACTTGTAGAGCTTCTTTAGCTTGTGCATAAGTTACATTTGGAATTCTTTGATATACAGCATCTATACTTTCTATAGTTATTTTATTACTCACCCTTATCCACTCCCTTTTCGTTTTCTAATTCATGTAATAAGTGTAGCGATTTAAAATTAACATTGTCAATATAAATCATTAAGTATTGCTTTAAAATTCTTTGTAGTTCATAAGTTATATATTTAGATACTTTTGCTTTACTACATCTTAATATATCATTACTTAATATATATTCCATAAGCCTTATAGTTGTTATATCTATTTTCATGTTTTCTGTAAAATTTGTACTACATTCCTTGCATAATATACCACCTTCATATACATTAAATACATATTCATCAGAGTTTCGTTCTCCACAATTACTACATCTGCTTACAACAGGTCTAAGCCCAATATAATCTAAGAATTTTAACTCAAATGCTCTTGTAATAAACTTTTTATCTATATTTTCTTGAGTATATAAATATAAGGTCTGAGCAAGTAATACAAACAATCTATTATTTGTTTGATTTTCCAGTGTTGAAGATTCTACTAATTTTGTTATATATGTAGCATATGAAAATGCTTCTAAATCATAGGATAAGTCATAAAAGCTCTTAATTATATAACTTTGACTTATTCTATACATATTTCCTTGTTTTTTTAAAGTGTAATTAGCATAAGAAAATAGTTGAGCTGAGGAAAGCAAGGTACTTTTATTTTTCTTTGCTCCCTTAGCCATTGCAACTATCTTCCCTAATTTCCTGGTAAATATAGTTAATATTACGTCATTTTCTTTATACCTCACGGCTTTAAGAACTATCCCTTGGGTATTCAAGATTATCATAGTTGCTATCTATCTCCCTCGTTTGATTATTTTCTTCGTCTATTTTCTTTAAATCATTTAAGTATAAAAAGGCTTCTATACTTCCAGTCTTTTCAAAAATATTCCAATACAAATTGTCCATTTTTAAAAACCCCCTTCTTACGACTATATCTATATTTTTAGTAAGAAAGGGGTAAATAATACATTAAAATTATTAAAAGTTATTATGCAATTTTTGACAATACAAGCGAAGTTATTACAAAATACACAGTAACACCTGTAATATCAAGTATTGTAGATATTAAAGGTGCTGATATTATTGATGGATCTACATCTAATCTCTTCAATAAAGCAGGCATAAATGCGCCTATCATTGATCCAACTGTCATATTTATAAATAATGATAGTGATACAGCTAAAACTATACTAATATCCTTTATAAATATAAACGATGCTCCTCCTATTATGACACTACATAGTATACCTGTAATAAGTCCTACAGCACCTTCTTTTAATACATTTGTATAATCTAAGTTTTTATTAGATAACGTCATTACAGTTAGTGCAGACGATTGTGTTCCTATGTTTCCACCCATACCAATTACTACTGGTATAAAAAATATTAACGGTGTATACTTTGGATTTGTTATAAAATCTAAATTAGAAATTATAGCTGTAGAAATTAGGCCTCCTATTAGAGTTATAATAAGCCATGTTATTCTAGATCTAACAGAAGAAAGTATTTGTTCCTTAGGCGTAGTGTTTACCTTTTCAATAAGGTCAACTTCATGCTCAGAAGATCCTGCAAATTTATACATATCCTCAGTAGCCTCTTCTTCCATTACATCAATTATATCATCGACAGTTATTATACCTTTTAATCGTTTTTGTCTATCTATAACAGGAATCGCAACTAAGTTATACTTAGAAACTAACCTAACCGCTTCCTCTCTATCTTCATCAACATAAACAGATATAATATTTTCGCTCATTAGTTCTTCTACTATATTAGAATTTCTAGCAGTTATTAATTCTCTTAATGATATTACCCCAACTAATCTCTCTTCGTTATCAACTACATATATATAATATATAGTTTCGGCATCTAAAGCATTCTTCCTTAAATGTTCTATAGCATCTTTAGCTGTCATATCTTTATTCACTTCTATATATCCTGTGGTCATAATCCCGCCAGCAGATTCTTCTTCATAAATTAATAACTCTTTTACATCATCGGCATCTTCTTGACTTAATAGCTCCATAACGCCTTCTCTTTCTTCTTCTTCTAGTTGGCTTAAAATATCTGCCATATCATCAAGAGACATTAATTCTAATATATTCTTACGATGATCTATATCTATTTTAGATAATATAGTTTTAAAAAATTCTACATCACATTCTTCTAATATTGAAGCGGACATATCTATTGGAAGGACTTCAAATAACTTAACCTTCATATTTTCATCTAAGTACTCCATAATATCGAATATATCTATTATATGGTACTCTTCAAGCAATTCCCTTAACTCCAATATTTTATTGTTATCAATTAAAGATTTAACTTCATTTAACAAATCTTTGGAAATATCCTGTTTCCTATCCATGTAATCCACCCTTATTTATCAGTATACCCAAAATTACTTACATAATTTTGTAAATTTCTCCAATTCTCTTTAACTTTAACCCATAGTTGAAGATTTATTTGAGATCCTAAAAGTAGCTCGATATCTTCTCTTGCAGCCTTACCTATTCCCTTTAATTTTCTACCATTTTTACCTATAATTATACCTTTATGAGAATCTCTTTCGCAGTATATTACAGCTGAAATATCTACAATTGCTTTATCATTTCTTGACTTCATTTTTTCTATCTCTACTGCAACACCGTGAGGTATTTCATCATGAACATAGTGAAGAACTTTTTCTCTTATTAATTCTGATACTAAAACTCTTTCTGGTTGATCTGTTATCATATAATCAGGGAAATACTTTGGTCCCTCTTGTAAATATTTTTGTACGACCTTAAGTAATTCTTTTGTATTTCTTCCTTTTAAAGCTGAAATAGGAACTATTTCTTTAAATACACCTTCCGCATGGTACATTTTCATTAAATCAAATAATTCACTCTCTTCCATTTGGTCCATTTTATTTAAAACTAAGATAACAGGAGCTTTAACACCTCTTAAATCTTCTATTATCATTCTATCTCCAGGACCTATTTTTTTAGATTCATCCACTACATATAATACTACATCTACATTTTTAAATGCATCTGTAGCTGATTTAACCATATATTCACCTAGTTTAGTTTTAGGCTTATGTATACCTGGTGTATCTAAAAATACCATTTGGCATTCTTCATCTGTATAAACTGCTTGAATTGTATTTCTTGTAGTTTGAGGTTTGTCACTCATTATCGCTATCTTTTCTCCAACTACATTATTCATAAGTGTAGATTTCCCAACATTTGGTCTACCTACTATACTAACAAATCCTGATTTGAACATTTATGTGTCTCCTACCTTTTGTCTAAAATTATTTTATTATTCTTATATCCGTTCTAAATTTTATAATTAAATATATCAGTATTTTTCTGGATACTTATGCTAATTACATATATTTTTTATTATTAGCATTTTCTTTAGTATCTTACATTATAACATAAAAAAGAAGTCTTGCAGACTTCTTTTTTATGTTAGCCTACTTGATAATTTTTAAATATATTCAAGTATTTTTTAATAAAAATTAATTATCTTAATTTGGAAAACTAACATTCCAATTAGAATACCTAATAGTGCACCAGCAATAGTTTCCCAAAAAGTATGTATTTTTCCTTCTATCCTACTTTGTGCAACAAGTATAGCCATTATATATGCAAGAGTTGCAGCAACTGGTCTTTCCGTCATCATAGTTATGGATGTAGCCATTGCAAATGCTAAAGCTGCATGCCCACTAGGCATCCCTCCTTTTAAAGGAGTTCCTGTTGATGTTAATGCCTTAACTACAACTACTGATATAAGTACTAAAACTATACATATTAAAGTTACATGAGGATCAGATTTTCGTATTGTAAATATAAGCGATTTAGACATATCTGTTATTTGATTATAAAATAACATATATCCAACTACAACTGAGTTAAGAGCTGCAATTACAACTGCTCCAGCAGCAACATCCTTTGCTATTTTAGCAAGAGGATGATATTCATCAGTTACCATATCTATAGCATTTTCTATTGCTGTGTTAAACATTTCAGTTATAATTACTAAACTTATAGAAAATAGTAATATCAATGTTTCTACTTTTGTTAAATCAAAGAATAAACTTCCTATTAGCACTATTGCAGCTAAACAATAATGTATTTTCATATTACGTTCACATTTAAATGTATATATTATACCTTCTATGGCTGCATTAAAAGCTTTTATTATTCCTTGTCGAGTTTTTTTTACTTTCATAAAACTACTCCCTTGTTATGCTTAGCTTGTTTAATATATAATCTTCTTTTTCTCTCATTTCTTTAGTATTTTCTTCAGTATCATGATCATAACCTAAAAGATGGAACATACTATGGCAAACTAAAAAGCATACTTCCCTTTCAAAACTATGATTATAATCTATACTTTGTTCAAAAGCTCTTTCTAGTGAAATAACTATATCACCTAAGGATTTTTCTTCTAATTCAATATCAAAATCAAATTCTTCATCTATCATTGGAAATGATAAAACATCTGTAGGTCTATCTATACCTCTAAATGTCTTATTTAGTTCATGTATTTCTTTATTATCTACAAAAGATAAACTTATATCATAATCATCGTCATATCCTTCATAATCTAAACATTCTAGTATTATATCCTTTATTTTTTCTAATAACTCTTCATTCACTTGAAGTTTATTTTGTCTGTCATCTATTATAAGTTCCATTGTCACACCTATCTCTTTCTTAAAAGTCTATTTATTCTTAGAAGAAATTCTCTCTTGTATTTTATTTCTTCTAACTTCTTCTTCTTTGTCAAATTTATTATAAGCTCTTATTATTCTTTGAACTAATTCATGTCTTACAACATCTTTATCACTTAACTCTATGCTTCCTATGCCTGGAACATCTTTTAATATCTTTGTAGCCTGAATTAATCCACTTTTATTTTTATTAGGTAGGTCAGTTTGAGTTAAATCTCCTGTTACTACAGCCTTTGAACCAAATCCAAGCCTAGTTAAGAACATTTTCATTTGTTCTGGAGTTGTATTTTGAGCTTCATCTAGTATAATAAAAGCATTATCTAATGTTCTACCTCTCATAAAAGCTAATGGTGCTACTTCTATAGTACCTCTTTCTAAATATTTATTAAACTTATCAGGTCCTATCATATCAAATAGAGCATCATATAATGGTCTTAAATATGGATCTACTTTGTCTTTTAAATCTCCAGGTAAAAATCCTAAACTTTCTCCAGCTTCTACTGCCGGTCTAGTAAGAATTATCCTACTAACTTCATCCTTTTTAAAAGCTTTAACTGCCATAGCTACAGCTAGGTATGTTTTTCCAGTACCTGCAGGTCCAACACCAAAAGTAATATCATTATTTTGAATTAACTTTACATAGTCTTTTTGACCTAATGTTTTTGGCTGAACAGATTTCCCCTTTTGAGTAATTACTATTGTATCTTCTAATTCCTTTATTCTACTCTCACTACCTTCTAATAATAGTGATAATGAATATGATATATTTTGTTTATCTAAAGTTTTTCCATTTGATACAGCTTGATGAAGTTCATTCATAAGTTTTAATGATGAGTCTACATTCTTTTCTTCTCCCATTAAAACTATATTTCCTTCCCTTAATATAACATCTATACTTAATGCTTCCTCAATTAATTTAACATTTTCATCAAAGTTTCCAAATAACTCTCTCTCAAATCTTTCTTCAGATACTAAAAATTTCTTTTGTATTATCAATTGATTTATTCCTCCTTGAGTATTTTAATTTCAGTTATTAGAATTTTCATTCTCATCACTTTCATCATTACCTTCTTGAATTTCATTCCTTATGTCATTTATCAAACGTCTGCTTGGATCTGATGGAACAACTTCTCCTGATTCTTCTTTACTTTTGTTCTCATCAATTATTAATTGTTCTGCTTCAGATTTACTAAGTGGATAAACTTTTGCTATGTTTTCACTAGTATATACTGTTACTATGTATTCTAACACATTTTTATTAATTTTATATTTATCTTTTACATCTGTATACTTAGCAGAAGCTGGTATTATGTAATCTAATTCTTTTAAAGCTTGCTCTTTTAATTCTTTTTTCAATTCATTTTCATCTTTTTCTATTTTTGTAGTTTCTACTTCATAAAAAGTACTTACTTTTATTTTTATAGGAAAAGTGTAATTACCTATTTTTAATTTTAGTTCTTTATTTTCTATTATATAATCCTTATACTTTATGTTTTTCCTTATATTAAAAATTTTATCATAGAAACTTATGGTATATACATTTTTACTTTTACCTGTTTTTTCCTTTTTATTTTCTATATAGCTTGCACTTTTTTTAACTTCGTAAAAAGTAGTTGCCCAAACTTCTGGTAAGGATTTAGTATTTGATCCACTTACAAGTAGGTCTCCACTTTGTACTATATCTCCTTCTGCAACTACTGAATTTCCACTTCTAGGTATTACTTTTTCTATTATACCATTTTTTTCTGCAATTATATTACAATAATTTGATTCCTCTTTTGATGACAGTGTTTCTGCTTTTTTTGTTATAGTTACAAAAACATTTGTACCTTTTACATTTAAAGATATGTATGCTACATCTTCAAATGTTACCATAATACTATCTCTAATTTTTTTTCTATCTATATTTTTTTTATATATACCTGGTTTTAATCCTAATTTATAAATCTCAGTTCTAACCTCTTCTTGTTTTATTCCCTCTGGACAGTCTATATATATATCTGTTACAAATTGAGATGTGGTCATTAAAATTGTTAAGGATATTATAGCGCAAATCCACATACCTTTATACTTATATATTCTCTTTAAAACAAAAGGTATCCCAGTCTTTTGTTTTACTTTAATTTGAAAGTTACTTCCTCTATATGCCTTTTTAAAATCACTTATATCTTTTCTATCTACGCAAAACTGTATCTTGGTATTACTTATTCGATTTACATTATATACATTGATATTATTTCTTATAAGATAATTTAAAAACCGTTCCGTACCAACACCTTCTACAGTTATAACATAGTACCCCCTTATATAACTTATCACTTGTATCTCCTCCTAATCTATATATTCCACATTGTATATCAATCCTTTTATTCCAATTTCCCCATCAGTTATATATTTTAATAGAAGTTTTTCACCAGATATTTTTATCGTTTTAACTTTTGTCTTTATTTTTATTAAATCAGTATCATAGGTTACTATTGATAAATAATTTTCTATACTTACAAATGTATTACCAACAATAGTTATTGTTGGTTGAGTTACTTGTAGATCAGTTGATATATCAATCATTAGCATACCTCCTTAATATATTCTATGTTCATAATTTAGTTAAATTACTTGTATTTACTTTGTAAACTTATATTTATATTAAGAATAATGTATTTATATATAACTTTATTCTTAATAAGAAAGGAGAAATTATATGAAAAAAGACTTAGCCGACATAGTTCAAAAATGCGTTTATTGTAATTTCATTATAAGTGATCTTATAAAATATAATGATTCATCAACAAAAACTCTATTTATAACTATTAAAAATGAAAATCTAATAAATATTAAAACTCTGTGTTATTTATATGAATATTTATACCAAGATGTGCTAATACTACAAAACGTAAACGATGTTGATTTAAATAAAGATTTTAATAAAAACATTAAATATTTATTTAAGCTTTTCTTCGAAATAATTTCTGATTTAAAAACTTTATTTTCTCGGATAAAAGACCGATACTGTAAACAATATATAAATAGGTTAATATTTAGT
>NZ_UWOT01000015.1:0-79506 GCF_900604535.1 Romboutsia sp. Marseille-P6047 | reverse complement strand
GGAGTAAGATCTACATAAGCATATTCAAAAGATACAATTTAATAAGAATAATCAGAAATCGATAAAATAGTAAATAAAAAGACTAGAAAAATATGAAACTTAAAACAGGGAACAATGACGTATTAAAATAAGTTCTATAAATATTAAAGAAAAGAAAGATAGTAGTTGCCGATATTATAAATGAATATTTGCTATGAATTATAGCTCTTAATTAATAGTAGTAAGTGTTTATGGATTGAATATATTTTATAATATCATTAATTTATCAATCATTAAAGTGAGTTATAGGATCTGCATCAAAATTAAGTACAATAGATTCATTAAATCTATTTAATTTAATCAAGTTTGTATTTTGTTGATATAAAATATAATGAAGACAGATCTATAGACTTATTAAATAAGACTTTGGGTTGAAAGTTTATAAACCAGTTAAATGCTTTATTCTTTATTTTAAGTGATTATATCATTTACAGTTACAATGAGGGATTTATTTTAGTTAGTAGCTAAAATAGTGGTAATATAGATACGAAACAAACGTTTTCTATAAATTAGATATGGTCATTTATGAATAGAATAATTTTAGGTCCATTTATATTGATACAATCTAATAGTGAAAAATTATTAACTTTAGTATGAGGTCAATTAGCACAAGTATATTTTGTTGAATATAGTTTATTAATTGTAACTATATTAATAGAACCTACTATAAAGGTATTCTTAACAATACAAAAATATTTCGTTGTCGTATTATAGGATACAACAAATAAAATAGAGTGCTCATATGGAAATAATCATATTAACACCTTTATGAGGGAGAGGTAGGGAGATTATGAAATTTAAATATGAAAAGCCGCAAAACGGATATCCTGAGTGGAATAATAATCCACAGATAATATCTTTAAATATGAATAAGCCTCATAATGATTTTGTAAATTATGAAACCAAATTACAAGCTATAGAAGGAGTAAAAGAAAATTCTTCGAGATATATATCTCTAAATGGAAGGTGGAAATTCAATTTCTGTAAAGATATAAAAAATATACCGGAGGATTTTTATAAAATAAATTATAATAATGAGCCATGGGATGAAATAGAGGTTCCATCGAATTGGCAAATAAAAGGGTATGGAATACCGCAATACACAAATGTTATATATCCATGGACTGGAAGGGAAGATATAAAACCACCATTTGCTCCTGTTAAAATAAATGAAGCAGGATGCTATGTAAGGTATATTGATATAACTAAAGAACAATTAAATAAAAAAGTATTAATAAATTTCCAAGGTGTAGAGTCATGCTTTTATCTATATGTAAATGGAGAAATAGTAGGGTTTAGTAAAGATTCATTCTCACCATCTGAGTTTGATATAACTGATTACTTAGTAGAAGGTAAAAATAAAATAGGAGTAAAAGTATACAGATGGTGTGATGCAAGTTGGTTAGAAGATCAAGACTTTTGGAGATTAAGTGGTATATTTAGAGATGTTTACTTAGAAATAAAAAATAAAACTCATATAGTGGATTTTAGAGTAGACTCAAATCTTACAGATGATTATAAAGATGGTACTTTTAGTACTAAAGTAGAAGTAATTGGAATAGGAAATTACAATATAAAATTAGAATTGTATGATAAAGAAAATATAATATATTCTAGTAAAAAAGAATTTACTGTAGACGGTGAAGTAAATCTACATTTTCAAACTATAATAGATAATCCAAGAAAATGGAGTGCAGAACAACCTAATTTATATAAAGTAATAATAAGTTTAGAAAATGAAAATAATGAAGCAATAGAGTATGTAAGTTGTGATACAGGATTTAGACGATTTGAAATAAAAGAAAATGTAATGTACATAAATGGAAAACGTATACTATTTAATGGTGTTAATAGACATGAATTTGACAGTGAAATGGGAAGAGCTATAAATAAAGATGTAATGGAAAAAGATATAAAAATAATGAAGCAGTTTAATGTTAATGCTTTAAGAACTTCTCATTATCCAAATAATCCATATATGTATGATTTATGTGATAAATATGGATTATATGTAATAGATGAAGTAAACTTAGAAACTCATGGTACATGGAAGTATGGACAAAAAGAAGAAGAAGGTGCAATTCCAGGAAGTAAATCAGAATGGACAGATGCCGTATTATCAAGATGTAAATCTATGTTTGAAAGAGATAAAAACCATCCATCCATAATAATATGGTCATTAGGAAATGAGTCTTTTGGAGGAGAAAACTTCAGAAAAATGTACAGATTCTTTAAAGATAATGATAAATCTAGAATAGTACATTATGAAGGAATATTTCATCATAGAATATATGAAGATGTATCAGATATAGAAAGTCAAATGTACACAAGACCTTGGGAAATAGAAGAATATGCAAAAAATAATCCTAAAAAACCCCATATAATGTGTGAGTATACACATTCTATGGGAAATTCAAATGGTAATATAGATGCATATTATAAATTATTTAGGAAATATGATGTGTTACAAGGTGGATTTGTATGGGACTTCAAAGACCAAGCAATCCTTAAAAAAGAAGAAGATATAAGTTATTTAGCTTATGGAGGAGATTTTGGAGATTTCCCAAATGATTATGATTTTAGTGGAAATGGATTAGTATTTGCTAATGGAGAAGTAACACCTAAATTCTATGAGATTAAATATTGGTATGCAGATGTATTATTTGAAGATATAAAGGAAGGTTTAGTTAATATAAAAAATGATTATTTATTTAATAATTTAAATAAATACGACATATTTATAACTACAACTAAAAATGGTGAGTTTGTAGATGAAAAATGTATAACAATAGACTTAGAGCCTGGTGAAACTTATGAACTACAATATGATGTAGTAGAAAAAAGATACAAGGATGAGGAATATATAGTAACATTTACAGTTAAAGAAAAACATGAAACTATGTATGCAGCTAAGGGTCATGAAATAAAACATCACCAAGTCGTATTAAAACCAAATACATTAAAAATAGAAAGAGAAGAAAATACTAATATAGTTAATATAAATGAAGACGACAAATTAATAACACTATCTACTGAAAAAGTAAAAGTATCTATATCAAAGAAAAATGGTCTTTTATCGGAGTATATTGTAGGTGGTGAGAATATACTAAAAGAAGAAACAAAGCCATATTTCTGGAGATCAAGCACAAATAACGATAGAGGATTTAAAAATGAAATAGATGCAGTTACTTGGAGAAATCCAAATATGAATTTAGTAAATATTAAAATAGTAAATTATGATAAAATAGTTAATTTAATAGTAGATATAGAGTTAGATAATAAGAGTACTGTAACATATGTATATTCATTAGATTGTAACTCTAAATTAAAAGTGCAACAAATATTAAATCCGAACAGAGATTTAGCTAAAATACCTGCAATAAGTGATATGTTTATACTAAAAGAAGATTTTAAAAATATAACTTATTATGGAAGAGGTGAGATAGAAAATTACTGGGATAAATACAAGAGTGCTAAAATAGGGTTATATAATGATATTATAACAGATAAAATGGTAAACTATCTTCAACCTCAAGAAAATGGGGCTAAAACTGATGTAAGATATTTAGAAATAAAAAATGAAAAAGGGGAAGGTATAAAAATAAGTGGAAATCCTACTTTTGAGTTTAATGTATCTAAATATCATCCAGAAGATATAGAAGTAGCCGATCATTTTTATAAATTAAAGCCATTAGATGCGACGGTATTAAGAGTAATATACAAGCAAATGGGAGTAGGAGGAGATGATAGTTGGAAAGCATTACCTCATTCAGAGTATATTTTAAATCCTAATAAAATATATACTTTAATATATGAAATAAAACCAATGTAATTAATCAGTAAAATATACATGTAATCTCAACTAAATAGAATATGTATTTTAGTTAATATAAAACCTTGAAATGTCAATTTAAACTAGGGAAATTATATATGATTTATTAAGCAACTGGAAGTAAACTTCCAAGTCCAGTTGCTTTCTTCATAATTTCACTTTGGGTATAACAGTATAATACTTATACTCAAATTATGATGCTTAATAAATAATTTTACCAGGGTTAATAGAAAATATTTCCTGATATGTTTTTATAAATTTATAAAAGGGGAATAAAAATATGGAGGAGAAAGATGAGTAAGTTAACATTTAGAGAGAAGTATTCTTATGGAGTAGGTGCTTTAGGAAAAGATTTAGTATATGCAATAGTAGCAACATATTTAATGGTTTATTTTACTGATGTAGTTAAACTAAATCCGGCATTCGTAGGAACGCTATTTTTAGTTGCAAGACTTTGGGATGCAATAAATGACCCAGCAATGGGGATGATAGTTGATAATACTAGAAGTAAATTTGGCAAGTTTAGACCATGGATATTTATAGGAACAGTAATAAACGCAGTTGTTTTAATATTCTTATTTAGAAAGCCAGACTTAGAAGGCTTACCACTATACGCATATTTCTCGATTGTATATATATTATGGGGAATGACATACACAATAATGGATATACCTTACTGGTCTATGATACCAGCATTAACTAGTGACAAAGAAGAAAGAGAACAAATATCAGTAATACCTAGAGTATTCGCAAGTACCGCTTCGCTGATAGTAGGAACATTTGGACTTTGGATAGTCAAAACACTAGGGAATGGAGATATTACAAAAGGATACTCGGTATTTGCAGTTGCTATAGCTGTAGTATTTGTAATAACTACAATAATAACTTGTCTAAATGTTAAGGAAAAAGTAGAAACACCTAAAAATGCTGAAAAAGTAAACTTTAAACAAACAATTAATATAATAAGAAAAAATGATCAACTAGTAGTATTTATAGGAATAGTTTTAGCAATGAATCTAACTATGCAGATATCTGGAAGTATGGCTATATACTACTTTACATATGTTGTTGGAAAAGAAAGTTTATTTTCTGTGTATCAGGCATTTGCTGGAATAGCAGAAATATCAGGACTTGTATTATTACCTATATTAACGAAGAGAATTGGTAGAGAATATGTATTTAAACTAGGAAGTATATTGCCAATAGTTGGATTCTTACTATTATTTGTAATAGGAATTTTAGCACCTCAAAATGCTGTATTAATAGCAATAGCAGGAGCTGTATTAAAATTAGGTAGTGGATTTTTAGTAGGTTCTACAACTATAATGCTTGCGGATGTAGTTGATTATGGTCAATATAAATTAGGTACGAGAAATGAAAGTATAGTATTCTCTGTGCAAACGTTATTAGTTAAAGGGGCATCTGCAGTAGCTGGATGGTTAGTTGGTGTTGGATTATCCTTAGTAGGATATGTAGCTGGAGAAGCTCAAAGTTCAACAACTATATTTGGAATGAGAGTAATAATGATATGGATACCTATAGTTTGTGCAATAGTAATGTATGCTATATACAAATCTAAGTATAAAATAAATGGTAAATTCCATGATGAAATGTTGATAGAATTAGAAGAAAGAAAAAAAATTAATGATGTTATGTAGATAAAAATAAGCTGTCTCAAAATAAAATCTAGTAGTTATCCTACTAAATATTTTACTTTGAGATAGCTTTTTTAACTTTAAGAATATTATATTGAATTTAAACTTCTGTAAAGCTCACGTATAATAGGAATAAGTATGGAATATATAAAAGTGCAAAAGCATATATAGAATACTACTGAATAACTTCAAAGAATTTTTTATATAGAAACTGTTGAGAGTTAGAAAAAATATGTGAACATATAGCTGATTTAGTTCGAAAATCTTTAAAATGTAAAAATATATTTTATTATTACATAAAATATAAGGGTTTATAATGTAATCAGTAATAGTTTATGGATTTTCATGTAAAAGTAAGTTTTGCAGTAAATACTGAATAAAATATTCACTAGGATGTGTAGATAAACAAATTATAAATATGATAAAATTAAAGCATAGATAAACTTTTAGAATTATTTAAATATTATAGAACAACTCCTTTTGATATAAGAGTTATTGATTATTATATTGCTGGACTGGGTACTAGCTTTATAGGTGATATGTTATTTTCTTTACTAAATATGTTAATGTCTTTAATAGTAAAAAATAATATGATATCGTTATTAATAAGCTTAAGTATGTATTATGCTCCAACATTTATTGGAAGTTTTATTCATATAGATTCTATAGGTAGAATTTTAGATAAATAAATTTAGCAGAAGCTATAAGAGTAGAAAGTATGTTTAGAGATGTGAGTACTTATAATGTTTTGGAAATCCAGTATTATATTCGACTGTATTAATAAGTCTAGTTATTGTATCTACACCAGTTGTGGATATATTTAATAAAATATTTCGGAAAAAAACAGGCCATATAAGTAGATAATAAATTAATTCAAGACTTATTTATAATCGTAGTCGGAACAATTGATTTATTTGAGAATCGTATTGAGGGAATAAATTGATTATGACTATAAATGAACTTAGGGTAAATACATTAGATATAAGTTAATAAACAAAACGTAATAAATAATATTATAAATATATATTATAATTTTGAATCTATATTAAATAGCTATCCTACTAGATAGGAATATAAAAATTGGAAAATGGAGATGTTGGTATAAATGCTAACATCTCTTTTTTAATGCAAAACATTAAAGGAGGAAGTAAATATGATTAACTTATGGAAGAAAGAAGATTTAAATTTATTATCAGAATATCCAAAGGAAGTAGTTAAAAATGTGAATAACGTTATCAATATTCTTGATGAAAACTATGGACATAACAGAAAACTAACAGATGATGGTGGATATGTGTGTGTAATTGAGGATATTAAAGAAGTGGATTATTTAAAAGTAAATATATTAAAAGGATTATTTGAAGAATTTAGTGATGTAATATATGAAGATTGTATAGATAAATACAATTCAACGTTATACTTATTATCTAGTGATTATTCAATAACTATAATTACAAAAAATTAGGTTACTAAAGAGTTATTAAAATAAGTATAAACTAATATAGATGATAGATTATAATTATTATTTAATAAAATCAAGCTAGACTATATAAGGAAACAATGAGGTAAAATATATGGCTAAAAGAGAAAAAGAAGAGTTATTTGAAAAGGAAACAAGGTACTGTAAGATAATAAGGAGTATTGAATTAAAAGATGGTGAAGAACTATTTACACTTTAAAAAAAAATATATATAAGAATTAGAAAGGTATGAGATAATAATGTGTTTATATCTTGACTGCAATGATAGAGCTAGGAAATTAATTCCTAGGCAAGTTGACATTTCACAAGATAAGTTTATAGATTTAATTGCCCTTGGATTTACAACAGGTATACTAGATAAAGATTTTAAAAATCAATTAAAAAGTATTATTGATTAAAATAAATCAAAAAATAGTAAATTGTTATGTTATTTTAGTAAAAATTAGTCAGATTATTTTTCTATAATCTGATTAAAGACCGAAAGCCCGTAAAACAAAGAGTACATATAAATAATAGGAGAAGATAGATATGTTTAAAAAAGAAAATAGGTATATGACAAGAAACATTGTAGATTAAATACCATTAGAAATATGTAGACTATTATGGAATCTAATAGATGAATTAAAAATAGAAAAAGATTATTTACAAATATTTGAATTAAACCCGATAGGAGAAGGTATAGTTGAAATCATTCATAAGCAAGAAGTACCAGAATATGAAGCAAGTATATACATATACAACGAAGTGATTAAAGAAAATAAAAAGATATATGCTATAGATAGTGTAGAATATAGTACTTTAATGTTTTCATATGAGTACTAATTCAATATAGAATTAGGAAAAGTTTGATGTTAGAGAATGAACTAAAATTTAAATAAAGCAAGTCTGATTAATACAAATCTATTTATAAAAATAATAAAAATCGTAACTAAGAAGTAATAATTTAAATCTAAATTAAAGTCTGAAAGCCCGAAAAAATAAATATATAATTAAAAAATAAATGAAAAGTAGAATATGACTATGATAAATAATAAATCTGAAATAATTAATAAATTATTCTTTAATGAATTGAAAGAAATAATTAATAAATATAACAACATAGATCAAGAAACAATAATTGTTATAGAAAGAATAGATAATGAAATAGAAGATAAATATATAAAAGAATACATATTAAATGAGAGTAATAAGTTAAATGAAATAGTAATTGAATACGAAAATACAAATAACTTAGATATAGATAAGGTAATATTATTTGCGTAATACAACTTAAATATAGAAGAGATAAGTATGAAGTATATAAGTAACTGCTACAATGAATTAAATTCTTAAAATTACAATGAGAATGATAATTACTTAATATATACAAATGAAAATGATTTAAGGAAATATGTAAGAAACGAATTAGATTATATGTTAGATATGGAACATCACATAGATAGGTTATTTTGTAAAGATAAGATAATAGATATGTGGTTAAATAATACAACTAGAGAAGAATTACTAGAGAAAATAACGTTAAATGATGATGTTGAAGATATACTAGATTTTCATACTGATTAAGTATTTATATTAACAGATGTAAGAGAATATGTTTTTTTAATTAAAGAATAACAAATGATTAATAGAACTAAAAAATAACGGGGTTTCGGGATTTTTACAAAGAATAAAGCAAGGAACTTTTTAAGAGATAATCTCAAAGAAACTTTCTATAGAAATAGTTATTATTAGTTTGTATAAGAAAAGTAGGTGAAGAATGAAAATCGTAAAAAGTAATTTTAAAGAGATCTATGCAGAAATCTTAGGAGAAGAAATAGTAAGAATAGTACATAAGTATTATAAAGGTCAGCAGATTAATTTGCCAATGAAACTATACTCTAATGAATATGTGTGAAAGTATATAGTTAATAATTATGGAAAAAGAGTGTAAGAGAAATGGCTAGAGAGTTAGGATATTCTGATAAGTGGGTAAGTCGGCTAACTAAAAATGTAAATTTGAAAGAAGAAAATATTGTATAAAAAATAGAAAAGGATGGTTAATAATGTGGGTATATTTGATAATTTATTAAAAAGTATAAAAGAAGAGACTATAAGGTCTAATAAACAATAAAAAAATGCAGGTAGAAGAAATCAAGCAGAAGATACTTATAATCATTTTATGAAAACATTAGAAAAGTCAAGTGGAATAAAAAAGAAGATATTATAAGTATGAAAGTAAATAGCGTAGAAAGAAATAAAATAATAGTAAGAAAAAATAATAAAAAGAAAAAAATGTAAAAAAGTAATTTTTACTATGGAAATTATTTACATATAATGGTAATATTTAAATATAAACAACAAGAAACGACATAAAATTGAAAATTAGTGGGAATTGACATAATAAAATATTGAAATTTAAAGGATAATTTAAAAAAATATTCTTTATAATTAACATATATAAAATTAATTTATTTTATTAGATAAGTTATTTAATAAAAAATAACACCCCAAAACCCAAATAAAAAAGACTGGTCTTTTAAAGCACAGTCTTTTTATATTGGAAAAGTTAGATTAGGAGAGCAATTATATGTATAGCAAAGAATTGTTGGAACAACTTTTAGATTTAATACCAGACTATATATTTTATAGGGATATAGATGGAAAAAATATATATTGTAATAAAAGTTATGCAGATAACTTAATTGGATTACCAAAATCACTTATTTATGGAAAAACATATGATGAATTACCTGTACTTAGAAAAATTCATAAGATGGGCAAAATTAAAGATTTAGAAGTGATTGAAAGTAAACAATCGGTATCTTATGAGCAAACTGTTGTAAGACATAATGGCGATATACAGGAAGTTGAGGTAAGTAAGTATCCATCATTTGATGAAAAAGGAAATATACATGGAATATTAGGTGTAATTAGGGATATTTCATATAAAAATGAACTAGATAAATTAAGAGAAGGATTCTTTTCTAACATAGGGCATGAATTTAGAACACCTTTAAATATGATATTTAGCAATATACAGTTATTAGAGTATAAATGTTCTAAGTGTTATAAAAGAGATGAAAAGCATAGTTGTAATGAATGCTTTATACAAAATATAAAGCAAATAAATAATAATAGTTTAAGAATACTTAAATTATCAAATAATTTAATTGACTTAACCAATTTAAAATCAGGAGTATACTCATTTAGTCCTAGAAATCATGATATTGTAAACTTTGTAGAATCAATATGTGAAAGAATAAATGAATATAAAAAATTTAAAAATATAGATTTGATATTTGATACGGATATTGAAGAAATAATTATAAGTTTTGATTATTTAAAGATAGAAAGAGTAATATTGAATATTATATCAAATGCAATAAAATTCAATAAGGAAAATGGAACAATACTAGTATGTATAGGCACAGAAAATAATTTTGTTAAAATCTCGATAAAAGATAATGGAGTGGGTATACCACAGGACAGGATAGATAATATATTTGAGGCATTCTACAATGTTGAAGATAGATTTACAAAGATAAGTGAAGGCAGTGGAGTTGGTTTATCACTTAGTAAAAGTTTAATTGACATTCATAGAGGAAAAATTAATGTAAATAGTGAGGTAGGTGTTGGATCAGAATTTATAATATATTTACCTAATATTTATGATGAAGATGAAATAGTAGATTTATCATATTTGAAAGTTGATTCTAACAGTATATCACGTATACATATGGAACTTTCAGATATTTATAGTTAATTATAAGATAGACCATTGACATAAAATCAATATGAAAAAATAAAATAATAAGATTAAAAAATTATTATGAAAACAGTAGAAAAGGAATAGTGTAAAGCTATTCCTTTTCTATTTTAAGGAGAATAAAATGAGTAAGGCAATAAATGAGACAAGATACTGTATAGTTTTAAAACAATCAAAGATAAGGGAGAGTAATGTAGATTATGGGATAGAGAGTATTTTTGTAAAAGAATTAAATATCGAAGAGATAAGATTTGTATATTTTAAGAAAAGAGGAACAATTAATAGCAAGATTTTCAGAATATTATTCAAGACAAGGTCAACTAAATTTTAAGTTAGAAATTTTATTTAAAGATTTTGATATAAATTAGTAATATTTAGTTTATAGGTGGAAATTTCAATAAGTAATATACTATAAAATAGATTATATTTTGAATAGAATGCTAATTTAATATATTAAAAATATAATTATATTAATACTTATTTAAGTTTGAAATTTAGTTGAAACTAAAATCATCAAATACTAATAAAATTTATAACGTAATAAGATTTAAGGGAAAAATTAAGGTATTAAAAGATAATTTTAAATATATATTATAAACTTGATAAAGTTAGATAAAGAGTTGATATGATAAACAGTTAAAAAATAAAACTGTTATTATGAAGAATGTATACCAATACTCCATCTAGCTTATTTTATTAAAAAAATAAGGAGGAAAAGACAATGATAATAAACATTTGGAAAAAGCAAGGCTTAAGGCTAGTAAAAGAACTACCTCTAGGAGTAATATCTACAATAGAAGATACCATACAAATACTAGATGAAAACTACGGTACAGAAAGAACAACAGAAGATTTAGGTGGATACATAGTTGTAGTAGATAAAGCTGGAATAGAAGAATTAAAACAACATCAACTGAAAGGAATTTTACCAGAGCATATAGATGAGATACATGGAACTGATTACATTTCAGTTCTATTTTTGTGTTCAAGTGATTTTTCAATAGTTGTTATTTGTAAAAAAGAATTAAAAGATCTAATTGAAAAAAATAGATTAGTAAAAGGATGTGATTAAAATGGACAAAAAGAAAATACCTGCAAAAAGAGTTGGAATAGTTTCACTTAAACTAGTAAAGGAAAGTAGTGTTCTATATGAAACTAGAACCGTAAGGAATCCTTACGATGCATACAATCTAATAAAAAACTTTTTGATAGATAGTGATAGAGAAAAGTTTGTAGTAGCATGTTTAAATACAAGAAATCAACCTGTAAATATTTCTGTAGTTTCAATTGGTAGTGTAAATTCTGCAATAATACATCCAAGAGAAGTTTTTAAAGTAGTTATTTTAAGCAATGCTTCAAAGATAATTTGTTTTCACAATCATCCATCAGGAAATCTAAAATGTAGTAAAGAAGATGAAAACATTACTAATAGATTGAAAGAGTGTGGAGAAATACTGGGAATAGAATTAGTAGACCACATAATAGTAGGAGATAATGATAAATACTTTAGTTTTAAAGAAAATTGCATGATGTAGAAAGTCTTAGCTTAACAAAATAGGCTAGGACTTTTTCTATGTTCCAAAAGATCTAATAGTAATTTAGGTTAAAACATCAAAGTCCCGTCAAACTTTAAATAAATAATAAAAATAAGAGGAGAAAGGAAATATGTTTAAAACAGAAAATAGATACATGACTAGAAAAGTAGCAGAAGAAATACCTTTAGAAATAAATATACTGTTGTGGAAATTGATAGATGAACTAAATGTAGAAAAAGACTATTTACAAGTTTTTGAATTAAATTCAATAGGAGAAGGTATAGTTGAAGTAATTCATAAGCAAGAAGTACCAGAACACAAAAGTAGTTTATACATACATAATGAAGAAATTAAAGAAAATAAGAAGCTATATGCTATAGATAGTTTAGAATACAGTACTTTGATGTTTTCAGAGGAATACTAATTTTACACGGAAGTAAAAGCATTTCAATGTTAGACAATTAAGATAAAAAATAAAATTACAAATTTATTTAATATACTCCCGAAACCCCGTAGAAAAATAATAAAGGTTAAAAAGTAATAATTAAAATCTAATCTAAATTAAATCCCGAAACCCCGTAAAAATAGATAAATAATTAAAAATTTGAAAGGTAGAAATGACCATGATAAATAATAAATCTGAAATAATAAATAAATTATTCTTTGATGAATTAAAGGAATTAGTAAATAAATACAATAACATAGATGATGAAACTATAACTGTAATAGAAAGAATAGATAATGAGATAGAAGATAAATACATAAAGGAATACATTTTAAAAGAGAGTAATAAGATAGATGAAATAGTAACTGAATATAAAAATACAAATAATTTAGACCTAGATAAGATAATATTCTTTGATTGGTACAATTTAAACATAGAAGAGATAAGTATTAAGAATATAAGTAACTACTACAATGAATTAATTTCTCAAAAATACACTGATAATGATAACTACTTAATTTACAAAAATAAAAATGATTTAAGAGAATATGCAAGGAATGAATTAGATTACATGTTGGACATGGAAATTCACATAGATAGGTTATTTGATAAGGACGCAATAATAGATTTCTGGATAAATAATACTACTAAAGAAGAGTTGTTAGAAGAGATAATGTTAAATGATGATGTTGAAGATATACTAGATCTTTCACCAGAGTATGCATTTACATTAACAGATGGAAGTGAATATGTTTTTTCAATTAAGGAATAAAAAATAATTAATATAATTAAAAATAACGGGATTTCGGGTTTTTTAATTAAGTAGTAGATAAGATAAGCAATAAAAATTAAGTAATTAAAGAAACAATACGGGGTTTTGGGATTTTCATAAGGAATAAAATAAGGAACTTTTCAATAGATAATTTCAAAGAAACTTTCTGTAGAAGTAGTTATTATTTAAGGAGAAATCTATTAGGAGGTGAGTTATGAGAGAAAAACAAAATGATTTTAAGGGGATATATGCAGAAATGTCAGAAATTCTAGGAGAAGAAATAGTAAGAATAATATACAAGAACTATAAGGGACAGCAGATAAATTTTCCTATGAAGTTACATTCAAATGAATATATAGAAAAATACATTATTGAAAATTATAGTGAAAAATCAGTAAGAGAGATGTCTAGAGAATTAGGTTACTCTGACAAGTGGATACAAAGGCTAATAAAAAAATTAAAAATTAAAGAAGAAAGTTTTAAATAATTGATAAGAAAGGAAGGGAATATACTATGAATTTATTTTCAACAATTAGTAAAAAACTTAATATGAGTGAAGAAGAACGTGCAATAGAAAAAGAAGCTAAAATCTTATTATCAGATTTTGATAGTTTAATAAGTAGATATGAAATATGGTACTCAAATTGTAATAATAAAAATAAAACATATCAAAGTATGCTTTCTTTTAGAGAAATAGATGAAGATATGTTAAAGGAATCAAAGTTAGATATTAGCATAGATAATTTAGAGAAAAGCTATAATACACTTAAAGACTACATACAGCCAAGTATAAAATTCTCAGAGAGTCTTAAAGAAAGAAATATAAAAATGAATAATATGGATTTAAATGAGAAGAAACTCATAATAGATCCTTTAAGAAAGCACATTTTTCATATGAAAGATTGGGAAGCTAAAAAAAATTTATTTGAAGATAACTTATCTAAAGCATATGAGAGTGTAATAAATAATTTTGCTATAATAGATATCTCTACTATAGAGTCTTATGCATCTTCATACCTAGATTTAAGTTTAAATAAAAGTGATAGTGTTGTAGAAAAAGTAAATCTTATTGAAGCTGTTTTAAATAATGGTAAAGTTGCATTAGAAGTACATATGAGAGTTTTTGGAGATATGCTAAATCATAATGATTCATTAGAAGAGGAATTAGGAGAGTCTTTAAATAAAATTTATACACTATATAAATATGTAACTGATAAATTTCCAGAGACAAAAGAAGAAAGTGGATGGCTTTCAAGTGTAGATAAGAGACTTAGGGCTACTAAGAAAATGTGGTATTATAGTAATATTTTAAAAATAATAATACCAACATTAGAAATGATTAGAATTAGTGCTGTAAATCAGTTACCATTATTAATGCTATACGCAAAGGATGATAAGGAAAAAGATTTAAGTGATTTTAATATATCATTAAGTAATATAACTACATTAATTGGTATTTTACCATCATATGTTAAATCAAACACATATATAAGGGAAGTGCCATATGGAAGTAAAGTATTAACTATTAAAGAATTCTGTTTTGGACGCAGTATATTTAAAGAAATTAATGGAGTTCTTGTATCTATAGAATATGATGCAGATAAAGAGCTTACTCTTGAAGCGCAATTTGCAACAAGTGTAGTTGGTTATGAGTTTTAATTGGAGGATATAGCATGAATATATTTGTTTTTCTTATATCATATGGATTAATGATAGGAGTAGTTGCATTCGCTATTCCAATGACAAGAAGGATAGGAAAGATGCTTCTTACAGCATCTGGTATTTTATTTTTAATTGCGTGTGCAATGTTATTATTAGGAAAAATATTTATTATGCTACTACCATTTATAATAATAGGTTGTATAGCATATGTTATTTATTCAGGTAAAAATAAGATTATAGATAAAAAAGAGCAAAATCTAGCTAATAATATGTCTGATGAAGAAAGAATGAAAAGAGAAGAGTTTTTAAGAAATTTATAATAAAAATATTTGACAATAATTAATAAATAAAAAGAGGTAGCATTTGGCTATCTCTTTTTGCTTTTAAGGAGAAGAAAAATGTCTAAATCAAGAAATGAAACTAAATACTGTATAGTATTAAAGCAAGCAAAAATAAGAGATGGAAATGTAGGATATGGAATAGAAAAGATTTTTGTAAAATCATTGAATCAAGAAAAGATAAGGTTCGTATATTTTTAAGGATACTTTTAGAAAAAAACAGCAATTAATGCAAGACCTTTAGATCTAACAGAAGATGATTTAATCAAGTTGATTAAAGAATCGATAAAGAAAAATGTATTTTCAAAGGAATTTCTAAGTAATCTTAGAGGGATTCTTAATACTAAGGAGGTAGAATAGCATGACACTAGAGTTATTTGTAGCAGGTGTTAAATTTGGAGTGTCAATTTTTAGCGTAGTAATGAAACAGAGGAAAGAATATATAAAGTAAAGGAGATATGATAAAATAAAGGAATTTACAATAGGTTCAGTAATAGGATTAGGAATTTGCATAGCGATAGAGTGGATGATTTCTAATAAGTCTATATTCGTATAGAGTGGAATAGATACAAGAAGATTAACTATTAGGTTAGTCTTCTTTTTTTAGATTAAATATAAACCTTATAAAGAATAAAATACTATAATACATATTCTGATATAAATAATTATACTTATCATGCAAACAAGAAATAATGTTTAAGTAAATAATAAATTAAATATATTTTAGTAATTGTTATTAGATAGCAAAAGTAATAGAAGAAAAAATATTTTATAATAAGTTTAGTAATAAATTAAGAGATAGTAATGTCTAAATATAAAAATAAAATTAGAATATAATGATATATTTTACAGTAAGTATAATTGCAGTATATGAAGAAATTATTTTGAGTGTATAATATAAAATAGAATAGTTAGCAATTATTTTTATATTATAAAGGGGATGAAATTATGGAAAAGAGTATAAGGACAATAATAGAACATCAAATTTTTAAAAATAATTTCTTTTTGGTTACAGGAGAGTTTCATGTTGGACTAGAGCCTGTTTATAAATATATTAATTTCTATATGACTGCCAAGTATATAGAAAGCAATTATATGAATAAAAGCAATAATTTAAAGCAGATTAGTGATGAAAAAATAAATGCACACAATATAAAAGAATTGGATAAAAAATCATTTTACGAACAAATTCAACACTTTTACACGGTCATAAATGAAGAGAGAAAGATGGAATCTAATAATAAAAAGAAAGAATTTAATAATAGTAATAGACAAGAACAGAAAAATAAACTCAAAGATAGATATAAAGGCATTAATATATCAAATAAAAATAAAATAGAGTTTGATAGCCTTCATAAAATATATGCTTATAAAAAAATAGATGAAAATAATCTAAGACTAAAAAATGCAAATACTACATATAAACGTGTAAGAGAACATAATATCCATAATATAAACTTTAAAAGCTATTCATCCTACATAGAATTATTAAAAGAAGATATAGAAACTAGTAAATTGAATTTTAAAAATATACAATACTATAAGCTAGAGAAAAGATTATCTTATGAATTAATAAAAGATATATGTGCAATATATAAAAAAGTTAAAGATGAAGATAAAAAAGATTTTCTAGCATATAGTATTTTAGTAGGTAATTTACCATTGATAGATGTAAGGCATAAATATTTAGAGTTATACATAGAATACCCTGATAAAGAGAGTAGAAATATTTTTAAAATGGAAGTGAAAGGTCTTATTAGATTCATAGTATATACTATTAAAGGAGTAAAACATGAAAAAGAATTACTTGAGAAATCAGGTAAAAAAATTGAATTTGATATAGAAAAATTTAAAGAGTGGTATGTTGATGACTACAAAAGTAATAAGGAATTTAAGGTAGATTTTACAGCTAAAGAATTTAAAGAAGTAATGCATGAATTAAATAAAATAGATGAAAAGTTTAGACATATAGATTGATATCTATATGTCTTTTTTTATAATATAGGTTTTTTTGCCATGAAGATTTAACGAATAAAAGATGATATCATACTTTTATAGATGAAATATCGCCAATGTTGTCGATATTTTCAGTAGTAAAAAATACAGGAGGTATGAGTTTATGTTAACAATTAGATATCAAACAGCTATAGAACAAAGTTTAAATTATATGGTGGGAAATAGACCTATAGAGGTGAGAATATTAGATGTTAAGTATAAAGGTACAATGGGAGGATACTATGATGATTTTAGAAAACTATCATCAGATTTAGCGCCTTATATAGGTAAAAATAATATTTATTTTACCATGAACCAAATAAACGAAGATTTAATTGCAAGGGCATATAATAATTTAGTTAGAGCAAAGAATACTACATCAGATAAAGATATAACTAGAATTAAATATATATTAGTAGATTTAGACCCAAATAGAGTTGCAGGAATATCATCTACAGATGAAGAAAAAGAACATGCTAAAAAACTATCAGAAAAAATAGTATGTTTTTTAGAAAATGAAGACATACCAAAACCTATCATAGCAAGTAGCGGTAATGGATATCACATACTGATAAATGTAGATATAGAAAATACAAAAGAAAATGTAGATACAATAAAAAGTTTCTTAAATGAGTTGAGCTTAGAGTTTTCAGATGACAAAGTTGAGGTTGATAAAACTACTTATAATCCATCTCGTATTTGTAGGCTATACGGAACAATAGCCTGTAAGGGAGACAATATGCCAACAAGACCACATAGACAAGCTAAAATAATTTCAACTAGAGGTGAAGGTGAGATGGTTACTATATCGCAGATAACTAAAATAGTATCGAAACTACAGGACAAACATAATACAAACACTAAAGTAACAACAAATAAACAAATAAAAAATATGAACAATAAAAAAGATGTAGCTGAATGGTTAAAAAAGCATGAAATACAAGTTTCTCATCATAAAGAAGAGACAGATAAAGTAATATATGTATTAAATCAATGTCCTTGGAACGAAAATCATACTGACAAGGGGGCATATGTTATTCAATATAATAATGGAAATATAGTAGCAGGATGTCATCATAATTCTTGTTCAGAAAATAACTGGAGTACACTTAGAAGTAAATATGAACCTATAAATGAAGTTAGTAAGGAAAATATCGACAACATTGACGGTAAAAGTGAAGAAAAGAAAGGTCAAATAGATGTACTAATAGACATAGTTGAAGATATAGAAACATATAGAACATCAATGGATGAGACATATGTAACTATACAGATTAGAAAAAACAATGAAAATGTAAATGTAAAATCAGAACATTTCAGAAAATGGATTGTTTCACAATTTTACAATAGAGAGTCAAAAATACCGACAAATGACAATATAGCTAAGATAATATTACTTTTAGAAGCTAGGGCAATGAATGAAGTAAATGAAGTGTTAGTAGAAAGAAGATGTGCTACAGTTAATAATTGTATTTACTATGATTTAAAAGATGATGGCTGTAACGTTGTAAAGGTATCAAAAGATGGTTGGGAAATCATTAAAGATTCACCTGTTATATTTGCTAGAACAAAAACAATGCATAGTCAAGTAAAACCAGAAAGGAATGGCAATCTTAATATATTAGATAAATGGTTTAGATACAAAGATGAAAATCACTTAATACTTCAAAAAGTAATATTAGTAGCTTCATTTATACCTAATATAGCAAGACCAATACAAGTATTACATGGAGAGAAAGGCTCATCTAAGACTAGTACAATGAAGCTTGTGAGAGAGATAATTGATCCAGCAATTGTTCCAGTAGTATCTATTCCTAAAACAATAGATGATTTAGCAGTATATATTTCAAAGAACTATGTTCCTTGTTTTGACAACATAGATACAATAAGCAACCAAGTTAGTGACTTATTATGTATGGCTGTCACAGGTGGTGGTCACACAAAGAGAAAGTTGTATACAGATGATGAAGAACAAGTTATGTTTTTCCAAAGATTTATCGTACTAAATGGAATTAATGTGGTGGCAACGAGACCAGATCTTTTAGACAGAAGCATATTACTAGAACTAGAAAGAATACCTCCAAATGAGAGAAAAGAAGAAAAAGTACTTAGAGAAGAGTTTGAAAAAGATAAACCGATAATACTAGGTGCAATATTTGAAACACTATCTAAAGCAATGAGTATATATGACAAAGTAGAGTTAAATAACTTAGGAAGAATGGCAGATTTCACAAGATGGGGGTATGCAATAGCAGAAGTTTCAGGTATAGGAGGAGATAAATTCTTAGAAGCTTATTTGAATAACAAAAATAATGCTAATATAGAAGCTTTAGAATCTCATCCTGTAGGATTTGCTATGTATAAGTTCATGGAAGATAAAGCTTCATGGACAGGTTCACCTACAAAACTTCTATCTGAATTAGAAATAGTGGCAGAATCTGAAAAAATAGATACTACAAATAGTAACTGGTCTAAAACGCCTAATGTATTATCAAGAAGATTAAATGAGATAAAGAGTAATTTATTAGATGTAGGTATTGAATTTGCAAGAAGTAAAGGTAAAAATAGAGAAATCAAAATAACTAGAATGTAATAGATATTGAATGTATTAGGGATATTTTAGTATTCCTAATACATCTTAATCATAATTTGGAGTAATTTTCTTTTGAAATAATGATAAAAGAAGGTAGATATGAAAACAGAATGGTAGTTTTAAAAGATCTGAAAAAAAGATGGATTTTTAGACTGTGAAAAAGATAGATTAAATAAATCTAGAAAAAATAGTGTAGGAGTCAGTGCTAAGTATATAGTAATAAAACTATCTAAAGATGAAGATATAGAAAAAACAACAACTAATAACCTAGTAGTAACAATTTTCAGATTAAGTCTTGTTAGACTTAATTCCAAAATACAATAAATTTAATAATAATTAGGAGGAGATAAAAAATGAACTACAATGAATTAGAATTTTTTAACGAGGAATATGAATTAATTGAAAATGAAATGCTTGAAGCGTTAGCAAATGATGAAATAGGACATTTTAACTACTTAAGATCAAATTCATATACATCAAGATTATTAGACTTAATAGCTAAAGACATAGAAGCATGTAATGAAGAAGAATTTATATAAAGTATACAAGAAGTAGTAAGTAGTCTAAATTTAGTTAAATAAACATAATCAAAAACATATATTATAAATTAGATGTTGGAGGAAAAATGGAGGGTATTAGTTTAGAACAAATTAAGGCACAAGAAATAGTAGAAATACTAAGTGATATAATTCAAAAATCTATAATTCAAAGTAAAAACAAAGGAGATAATGAACATGAGTAACAGAGTTTCAAGATAATAATTTAATTAACCTTAGTAGATAAAAATAAAACCTACTAAGGTTAGTGTAAAAGAAAATAATAGCAAGTTATTTGAATTAACAAAGCAAATTGTATAGTTTAAAGGAAAACTAATATTAAAGTAATCAGAAGAGACGTCTTGGAGGTAATAAAAATGAGTAAAAGAATAGCAATATATTGCAGAGTATCAACTATAGAACAGGCTCAAGAAGGCTACAGTGTGGATGAGCAAAGGAGAAGGTGCATAGAATATTGTGAGAAAGAAGGTCATGAAGTTTTTAAAGTCTATGAGGATAGAGGGATAAGTGGTAAGAATATTTCAGGAAGACCTGGATTAAAAGATTTACTAAAAGATTCTAATGATAAAAAATTTGACTTAGTAGTTGTGTGGAAGTTAAATAGAATTAGTAGAAGGTTAATAGATATACTTAACATAGTAGATACATTAGATAAAAATAGTATAGCATTTCGTTCTTTAACAGAGAGTTTTGAAACTGAAACTCCAGCAGGAAAGTTACAACTTAACATCATGGGAGCGATTTCTGAATTTGAGCGTGGTACTATAGCTGAAAACGTAAAAATGGGGATGATAGCAAGAGCTAGAGAAGGAAAGTGGAATGGGGGCAAAGTACTGGGATATGATATAGTAGAGATACCAAGTGAAGGAAAGAAGAGAAAAGATACTAAGCTAGTAATAAATGAAAAAGAAGCAATGACAGTAAGAAGAATCTTTGAGTTATACAGTGAAGGACATGGATACAAAGCTACTGTAAATAGAGTGAATCAAGAAGGTCATAGAAGTAAGAAAGGCAATGCATTTGCTACAGCTACAATAAAAGAGATACTAAAAAATCCAGTCTACATTGGAAAGATAAGATACAACTTAAGACAAGATTGGAATGAAAAGAGAAGAAGAAACATAAATCCTGATCCAATACTTGTAGATGGAGAACATGAAGCAATAATAGATACTGAAACATGGGAAAAGGTACAGATAATACTAAAAGATAGAAGCAAAACTCACAATAGGGTCTATGATAGTGAGCTAATTCTAAGTGGTCTATTAAAGTGTCCTGTTTGTGGAGCATCAATGACAGTAAGTAGGTCAACTAGAAAAAGAAAGGATGGAACAAAAGCAGTAAATGAGTACTATGCATGTGGTAATTGGAAGAATAAAGGAACAGCAGTGTGTAATTCAAATTCTGTAAAAGCTGAGATAGCAGATGAAGTTGTAATTAATAAGCTGATAGAAACAGTAAACAATGAGCTACTACTAAAGAAGGTAATAAATAACATCAACAAGAACAAGTCTAATAAGTTAAAGCCAAAACTAGATGAAATGAACTTAGTAAATAAAGAAATTGATAAGTTAAATGGTAAGAAAAACTCCAGCATAGAGCTATTTGAAGATGGAATACTAACTAAAAATGAATTAGCAGAGAGAGTCAAGAAACTAAATGAAGAGATAGACACATTGAAGTTTAGATTAGATGAAATAAAGCAGGATGTAATGTTAGCAGAAGGAGAACCAGTACCTTTTGAGTTAGTAAGTAAAGTAATGAAGAAGTTTGGACAAGTTTTTAAGGAGAGTAGTACAAGACAGCAAAGAAAGCAGTTGTTGAGTTTACTTGTGTCAAAGATTACGATAGATAAGTCAAGAGCAATAGACACTATAGAGTTACAGATAAACGAAGATGTAATAAGATACTTAATGAAGGAAGGGTCATCTGAAGAAGATGAAGACCCTTCCTTTTTTAATGTTTCTATGCTTAATTATACTTGCTTGAAATTTGTAATATAATGTAGATATAAAAAGAGAAGAGGTTAAAAGTAGTGATTTAGGAGATGTAGGAAAATATTGCTTTATAAGTTGTTGGACAGAAGATGAACAAGAGAGTATTCCATTTTGGAATATGTATACAAAAAATATGTCAGGGGTTAGGATAAAGCTACCTTCAGATATGTTTAAAAAATACAAAGTAAATAATATTGGAAGTGAAGGTTATTTTTATAGTTATTTTAAGTTCAATGAAATATTTAGGCAAGATGGCATTATATCTCCAGATTGGACAAATATACTGAATAAATTTGAATATACAGATGATCTAACTTTACTATTTCCTAAATTACTATCAAGTAGTGGAGATGACATAAGTATTAAATTTGGTGAATTAGGTAGATATAAGAGAACTAATTGGTCATTCCAAAAAGAGTGGAGATATATGATTAAAATATTACCTGTAACATTAGAAGAAATGCAGTCAAATAATTACAATAGTTTTTGGAGAAAATTAAAAAGTAATGAAGGTTTAGATATAAATTGTTATTTTTTAAATATAGATGAAGGGAAATTTAAACAAATGGAAATAACATTAGGTCCAAATGTTACAGAGGGTGATAAGATAATAGTTGAATCATTAGTAAGTAAATACAATCCTACAGCAAAGATATTTAATAGTTGTTTGCATAATAAAATAAGAGTTAAATAAAAACGACTTCCCTTGAAGGTGTAATGGAGAACAGTATCATAAATAAGTGAGGTTTTACTGAAATTAGGTTAATGAATAAAGGGAGTTGAGAAGGAGAGGGTTGATAATACTGTCATTTAAGTAAGCCTTTATAGATAGAACTTTAGTGATAAATTATATGTGGAATTGGTATATAAATAATATTAGTAATTTAATGTTAAAAGTGTTAATTTATGAAATTAGCACTTTTATATTTATAATATAATTGAATCTTTATGTTATTATGTATTTATAAAATAAATTCATTTTGATATATATTATATAAAATGGAGGAAAATATAAATGAAAATTAATATATTAATTGTTGAAGATGAAAAAGAAATAAGGGAAGGCGTAAGTGAATATCTATCAGAAGTTGGATATAACGTTATAAGTGCAGAAGATGGAATGCAAGCAATAGAATTATTTAAGAATAGTAAAATTGATTTAGTAATTTTAGATATAATGCTTCCCAAAGCTAACGGATTTGTTGTTTTAAATAAAATTAGACAAGAAAGCAATGTTCCAGTAATTATGTTAACAGCAATGAGTGATGATTATACCCAAATTATGAGTTTTGATGAAAAGGCAGATGATTATATTACAAAGCCATTTTCAATAATAGTTTTACATAAAAGAATAGAAGCACTTCTTAGAAGGGGAGTAAAAGTTAGCGAAAATAAAAAGTGGTTCTATGGAGACATAGAAATTGATTTTGAAGGATACTCAGCAAGAAAGAATGGCGAAAATATAGATTTAAAACCTAAGGAAATAAAATTAATAGAGTTATTATTAAAGTATGAGGGAAAGGTTTTAACAAGAGCACAAATCTTAGATAATTTATGGAGTATTGAAGAATCACCAAATGATAGGGTTATTGATGTATATATTAAAAATATAAGAAAAAAGTTGTTATTAGATTGTATAGTAACAGTTAAGGGAATTGGATATAAATTTGAGGAGCAATGATGAATAAGTTAAAGTTATTTTCAAAAACATATATATTTACCATGGGGATAATAAGTTTAATAATTTTAATTTCAAATGTTTTAATTTATTTAGCATTACCCAAGGTATATGTGAATAATAAACAAAAGGAAGCTGATAAAATTATTGAAGCTTTAATTGAACAAGTAAGTAAATCTGATAATGAGGAATCATTTAAGATAGCAAAGAATTTTGCTGAAAAATATAATATTCAAGTTTTACTTACTATAGGAGATGAAAAAAAGGTATTTCAAGGTTTGGATAAAGTAGATATATATGTTAATGAAGAGGAAGTTACAGAAAACTATTTAATAATTCCTAATTTAAGTGGTGAAAATATTATAGAAAATTTTAATGATGAAAATAGAGAAGTTATAGGTGATGATGGATTCGGTCAATATATTAATATAAATAATTTATCAATAATAAAAAGTAGGGACTTTAAAAAAGGCAATGATGTAAATGGAAGTGCTAAAATAGTAATGGATTTAGAATCATTTACAGAAACAAGAGATGTTATATTAAAAATACTTCCATATTCTATTTTTATAAGCTTGCTTATAGCACTTATTGCATCATATATATATGCAAGAAAAATTACAACTCCAATAAAAGAAATTTGTGATGTTACAAAAAAAATGGAGAATTTAAATAAAGAAGCCTTTTGTAAGGTAGAAACTGAAGATGAAATAGGAATATTAGCAGCTAATGTAAATAGTTTATATGATAATTTATTAAATACAATTGTATCATTGGAAGAGGAAATAAAAAATGTAAGTGAATCTGAAAAAATAAAGGTGGATTTTTTAAGAAGCGCATCACATGAACTTAAGACACCACTAATGAGTATGAATATAATGATTGAAAATATGTTATATGATATAGGAAAATATAAAAATCATTATATATATTTAGAAAAATGTAAGGATATAGTTAGTGAATTAAGTAAAATGGTTCAGGAAATTTTAGATACTTCAAAACTTAATATAATAAATAAAAAAGATGAAAGTGTATTAGATTTAGGTAGTTTAGTTCAAAAGAACATAGAACCATATAAATTAATAGCTAAGTCAAAGAAAATTAATATTAAAGTTAATTTAAAAGAGTCTTTTAATATTAAAGTAGATGAAAAATTATTTACTAAAGTAATTTCTAATATTATTTCTAATGCAGTAAATTATACTGATGAAGGAAAGGAAATAAGAATATATATAAAAGATAAAAAGCTTATTATGGAAAATGATTGTAAGCCAATTGCAGATGAACATTTAGCACATATTTTTGAGGCATTTTATAGAGTTGATTTTGATAGAAATAAGAGTAGTGGGGGAAATGGGTTAGGATTATACATAGTTCAACAAATTTTAAAAATGTATAATTTAGATTATTCTTTTAAATCAATATTAACGGGAATGAGTTTTGAAGTTAATTTTAACAATGAAATAGTTAGAGAATCACAGGGATATTAGACTGTTAATATCCTTATTTTTTATAAAAAATAATATAATTAATAAGATTATTAATGAATTTTATAAATTTAATTTTTTAATTTCATAAATATTTCATATTAGGCTAATAGAATGTACTCAAGTTAATAAACAAGGAGGACATAAATATGAATGTATTTAAGAGATCAATATTATATATAACAAGAAAAAAAATAAAAAGTATTATTATGCTATTTATATTATTTGGAATAGCAACGGCAGTTTTAAGTGGGATTTCAATTAAAAAGGCAGCAAATATAGCAAGACAAGATTCAAACAAGGATATGGCAAATACTTTTGAATTACAAGCTAATCTTGAGAGTAATTTTGAAGGAACAATTCCAGAAAGTTTAATTGATAAGGGCTCAAAGGTAGAAGGTGTTAAGAATTATGATGCAGCAATTCAAGGAGTTGGTTTAGATTTAGAAAATGTAAATTATATAAAACCTGAAAAAAATGTAGTTCAATATAATGATGATTATAAATATGAAAAACTTTTTTCTGTAGAAGCACATAAAAATTCAGAATATGATATTAAGTTTATAAGTAAATCATTAAAGCTTATTGATGGTAGACATATTGTTGCTACTGATAAAAACAAGGTATTAATTCATAAGGCTCTAGCAGAAGCAAATAATTTAAAAGTTGGAGATACTATAAAAGCAACAAAGAGTGCTGTAGATTTTAATGCATCAACTTTATCTAAAGATGATTATGACCTTGAAATCGTAGGTATTTTTGAAAGTGAAAATACTGAAAGAGTTGGACATAAATTAGAAATGTCAGAAAATCTTTTAATTACTGATGTAGATACTATTAAAACTTTATATGGATATTCAGATGGAAATGTAAAATATACAAATGCTACTTTCAATACAGATACTGATGTAGATAAAGTAACATCAAAATTTAAAGATATTTCTGCTGATTGGAATAAGTATACAATAGTAAAAAGTGAAGATACATTTTTAGCTTTATCTAAGTCTTTTGATTCTTTAGATAAGATTATAAATATGGTTTTAATTGGAGCAATAATAGCTGGAATAATAATACTTTCATTAGTGTTAGCATTTTGGATTCAAGGAAGAGTTCATGAAACCGGTATATTACTTTCAATAGGAGTTTCAAAGTTTAATATTATTTCTCAATATATAATTGAATTATTACTTATAAGTATACTAGCTTTTGGAGGATCATATTTATCAAGCAAGGTAATTTCACAAAATATAGGAAATACAATAGTTGCACAAGCAAGTAAGCAAGCGGTTCAAGACGTTAAAAATGGATTTGGAGGACTTTCATTAGGAAATGATGCTAATAGTTCTTTAGCAACTCGTACAGTAGATGAAATAGATGTAAAAGTAGAGTTTGAAGAATTAATTTATGTGTATGTTATAGGAACAGTTATTATTATACTTTCAGTAATGGCATCATCAGCATCAATAATTAGATTAAAACCAAAAGAAATATTATCCAAAATGAGCTAGGAGGAAGATAAATGTCAATTTTAGCATTAAATAAAGTTAATTATTCATATAAAAATGGAAAAAGAGTTTTAAATGATATAAGCATGGAATTTGAAGAAGGAAAATTTTATGCTATTTTAGGGGTTTCTGGTTCAGGAAAAACAACATTATTATCATTACTGGCTGGATTAGATGAACCTAGAAATGGTGAAATATTATATAATAATCAAAATATAAAAGTAAAAGGGTATGAGAATCATAGAAAAAGCAATATTTCATTAATTTTTCAAAATTATAATTTAATTGATTATATGACACCTTTAGAAAATTTAAAGATAGTTAATCCTAAGGCAGATAAGAAAATTTTAAACAATTTAGGATTAACTGATGATGAAGTTAATAGAAACGTATTACAATTATCAGGGGGGCAGCAACAGCGTGTTGCCATTGCAAGAACACTTGTTACAGATTCACCAGTAATATTAGCAGATGAGCCAACAGGAAATTTAGATAGTGATACAGCTGATGAAATTATAGAAATATTAAAAGTAAGTGCACATAAACATGAAAAATGCGTAATAGTGGTTACTCATAGTAAGGAATTAGCTAAAAAAGCGGATGTTGTACTTGTGTTAAAAAATAAAAAACTAATACAGATTAATTAATAAAAATTAATAAGCTTTTATAAGAGGTGGCTTAAGTATGGAAGTAAAACATTTTAAAGATATAAATTTAATAAGTAAAGTATTATATGTTATTTCAATAATTATATTAGTATATACATTATTAACTATATATAATTCACATGTATATATATTATCACTTGTAGCATCAAATAGGATTGTGGTAAGTAAAAGTATATTAATGGTAATAACATATTACATTAATTCATCATTACCATATGCATTTTATTCAATAGCAACATTTTCTATGGGATATATTATCAGTGGATTAAATGTTAAAAAGGAAGTAAAAAAAGATATAAAAAGTGATTTAGAAGACTTTGATAAATTAAATAAAGATGATAATGAATTAGAAGAATTAATAGAATATTTAAAAGATTAACTAGCTGTTAAGGATTAATTTAGAAAACTCTTGATATTCACTTGAGAAAGTTATTATGATGTTAGGGGAATGGGGTAAGATGGTAAAGGATAACAAGCAATTGGATATAAAGTAAGTTTTGAGAAGGAGTATCAGTTAAGGATGCTCCTTCTTCTTTTAGGTTAAGAAATTTTGGAGCAACTATGTTGAATTTGAACATTACTATATAGAATAATATGGGGATGTAGCTCGTAATTAAATTATAATTTTAAAAGTATATTAGAAAAGGAGAAAAGTAATGAGCAAGTTTACAACCTCACTTAACACCGATACGGAGAACCGTATCACAAATAAATGATACGGTTTTTTTTAGAATAATAACAAAGTTTAGTTATAACAAATGTTAAAAATTATAAACTTTAATTTAATAAACTAATTAGTGTTTATAATATAGAATTAAAAATAAATATGTAAGGACGTGTTAAAATGAATACTCAAAAATATGATAAAGATAATCCTAAATTGGTTAATTCAATGGTATGTGCAATAGACATACTTGGATTTTCGCAAATGATAATAGATTCATGTAGAGATGGATATGGAGATGAGTTATTAAAAGATATTAACTATCTTATAAATAAGAATAAGCAATGTATAATTCCAAATAAATATAGCAAAGGTAATATAAAAATATACACTGATAATATGATAATAGGATACCCTATAAAAGATGATGGAGAAGCCGAATTAAATGAAATTCTGGATAATGTATCAGAATATCAGTTTAATCTATCATTAGAAGGACTTTTTGTTAGAGGTGGTGTAAGTGTTGGTGAGTTTTATATAAATGAAGACATTGTATTTGGTCCAGCTCTTTTAGATGCGCATAACACAGAGAGTAAGCTTGCATGTTATCCAAGAATTATACTAGATGATAAAACTGTAAAAAGATTAAAGAAATATATAAATTATTATGATGTAGCACCACAGTACAATAAAATACTTATAGATAGTGATGGGCAATGGTTTTTAAATTATTTAAATACTATATTTAAATATTATAGAGAATGTAATAATGAATATGAATTTGAGAGAATACAATTAGAACTATTACTTAGACATAAAGATAAAATTGAAGAAATGTTAAATATTCATAGAAAGAATATAAGAGTATGGGATAAATATGTATGGACAGCTAATTACCATAATTATTTTTGTGATCTGAATTTTCCAGATGAAAAGCAATTAAAAATATCAAGAAAGAGTTTACTTTCATGGCCAAGTCAAGTTTTAAGTGATGACTTATAAAATATTAAGTAGTCTATTGAATGGTATTTTGTATGATAGAATAAAAATATATTTAAGAAGAAGGAGTCATTATGGCTAAAGCAAGAAAAATGCTTGGAAAAGCAGATTCACCCTACATTGTTTCTCTTATGAGATTAATAGAAACACAAAGTAAAAAAACGATTGTAAAATGGTGTAATGAATATGCGAAAGATTATATTTTACCTATTTATGAAAACGAGTATCCTAATGATACTCGTTTAAGAATGGTATTGGACGCTTCTAATCAATGGTTATAAGGAAATATAAAATTAACAGAAGCAAGAAAAATTATTAAGGAGGCTCAAATAGTTGCAAGGGAAGTAGAGGAAAATCCAGCTGCACAAGCTGCAGCTAGAGCAATAGGATCAGCGACAACAGCAATTAATAATGTTACAAGTTCTTTAGGACTTGCATTTTATGGTTGTGCAGCAATAGCATACTAATCCATAGGTGTTAATGGAACGATAGAAATTTATGATGAAATAGCAGAAAAAGAGTGTAAAAAAATGGAGGATGCTTTACATAAAATTGCTATAATAGGTGAGACTAATCCAGCAAAAATAAAGTGGAACTGCTAGATATAAGTGTGCATCATTTTGACAAAATTAAATAAATGATATAATATAAACTTGAAAATTAGTCTGAAAGTTATGTTTATTAAATAAATTACAAAAATATAAATATAGTTAAATCTAAAAAATAAGGTCAAGGAGTTGAAAAATTTGATATTATATGAGAAAAAAGAAAAAGAAAATAGTAAGGATTATGCTTACAGAGTATTAAAAGATAATATTATGACTTTAAATTTAAAACCAGGTGAATTACTAAGTGAAGCTGATTTATCTGAAAAGCTTGGAATATCTAGAACACCAATAAGAGAAGTATTAATGAGACTAAAAAATGAACATTTAATAGAAGTAAAGCCTCAAACAGGAACATATATATCATTAATAGATATTAATATGGTTGAACAAGCTTTATTCATGAGATATACACTAGAAAAAGAAGTATTAAAAGAAGCATGCAATGGACTAAGTGAAGATATTATAATTGAGTTAGAAAAAAATTTATTTGCTCAAAAATTAATAAGCAATAAATCTAATTCAGCAATTGAATTCCATAAGTTAGATAAAGAATTCCATGAGTTATTATTTAGAGGAACTAATAAAGGTGATATATGGGATTGCATATTAAATATGAGCACTCATTATAATAGAATGAGATTATTAATTGAATTAAAAAATGATAAAAAGAAAAATATAGAAGATCATGAAAGGTATTTAAATTTAATTAAAAATAAATCAATGGACGGAATTGATGAAATTATAACATCTCACATCAAAGATTCTACCCAGGACTGGTTAGCTATTGCACAAGAAAATGATTTAATAAAGTATTTAAAAAGCAGTAATTAGTTATAAATTTTAAATGTAAAAATAGAGGAGGTTAATGGATTATATTTCATTGTCCTTTTTTTATTTTTATAGATAAAAATATTTGGGAAAAAGCTTGCATAATTTTGTTATGTATGCTAGTATACAAGTATGAATAACTTGCATATAATATATATAAACTTGGGAGGCAAAATATGAAATTACCATTTAATGTTGATTTAAAAAATAAAGTAGCAGTAGTAACAGGGGGAACAGGAGTACTATGTGGAGCTATGGCTGATGCTTTAGCTGAATGTGGAGCTAAAGTAGCGATACTTGCATTAAACCAAGATGTATGCAATGCCAAAGCTGAAGAAATAAAAGCTAAAGGCGGAATTGCTATAGGTATAGAAACAAATGTATTAAATAAAGAAAGCATAAAAAATGCTCATGAAATAATATTAAAAGAATTCGGTCCATGTGACATATTAATAAATGGAGCTGGTGGAAACCATCCAAAAGGAACTACAACTAATGAATACTTATTACCAGAAGATTTAAATAATGAAGAATTAACTACTTTCTTTGATTTAGATCCAGAAGGTGTAAATTTTGTATTTAACTTAAACTTCTTAGGAACATTACTTCCATCACAAGAGTTTTCAAAAGACATGATAAATAGAGAAGGTGCAACAATAATAAATATATCATCAATGAATGCTTATACACCTCTTACAAAAATACCTGCATATTCAGGAGCTAAGGCTGCAGTAAGTAACTTTACTCAATGGTTAGCAGTACATATGTCAAAGGTTGGAATAAGAGTAAATGCAATAGCGCCAGGATTCTTTGTAACAGCACAAAATGAGAGATTATTATTCAACGAAGATGGAACTCCAACACCAAGAAGTGAGAAAATATTAAATAGCACTCCAATGGGAAGATTTGGAGAAGCAGAAGAACTATTAGGTACTTTATTATACTTAGTAGATAGTAAAGCATCAGGATTTGTTAATGGAGTATGCATACCAGTTGATGGCGCATTCTCAGCTTATTCTGGAGTTTAATCTTTACGATATAGGGGGCATATATTATTATGTTAAACAAAATAAAAGAAGAAGGTATAGTAGCTGTAATAAGAGCTAAAGACCATGAAGAAGCTATTGGATATATAAATGCTTGTGTAAATGGTGGTGTAAAAGCTATAGAACTTACTTATACAATACCAAATGTAGTTGAGCTAATAAAAAATGTTAGTGAAAACTATAATGATGTATTGGTTGGTGTAGGTAGTGTATTAAATAGAAAAATGGCAAAAGATGCTATAGAAGCAGGCGCAAGTTATGTTGTAAGCCCTGGGTTTTCTGATGAAGTAAATAGTGTTTGTAATGAAATGAATACATTATATTTACCAGGGTGTATGACAGTAACAGAAGTTATGAATGCATTAGATAAAGGAAATAAGATGATTAAGTTATTTCCAGGGGAGGTTTTTGGACCTAAATATGTTAAAGCATTAAAAGCTCCAATACCTCATGTTGAAGTTATGCCAACAGGTGGTGTATCTATAGATAATATAGAACAATGGTTTGAAATGGGAGTTTCTTGTGTAGGAGTAGGAAGTTCACTATTAGGAGCAGGCTCTTTAGATGATATAGAAAATTTAGCTAAAGAGTTTAAATCTAAAATTGCACAAATTAGAAAATAATCAAAATAATAAAGTGCTAGCCTTTGGAGAAGTTATGCTTAGACTTACTCCTACAAACTTCCAAAGGGTTATACAAGCACAAGAGTTTGATGCAACTTATGCTGGGGGAGAAGCTAATGTTGTTTGTAGTTTAAGTATGTTTGGGCATAATACAAAGTTAGTTACAAAATTACCAGATAATGCTTTGGGGGATAAAGTAATAAGGTCTATGAGTAGTTTTGGTGTTGACACAAAAGATGTTTTAAGAGGAGAAGGAAGACTTGGTATATATTTCTTAGAGCAAGGTTTTGGGGTTAGAAACTCTAATGTAATATATGACAGACAATATTCTTCTATATCATTAGCAAAGAAAGAAGAGTTTAACTTTGATAATATTTTAAATGGTGTCAAAATGCTACATATATCAGGGATAACACCGGCTTTAAGCTCTAATTTGTATGAAATATCTGTTGAGCTTATAAAAACTGCTAAAGAAAAAGGTATACTAGTATCATATGATTCTAATTATAGATCAAAACTTTGGTCTTTAGAGGAAGCTAGAAGTTTTATGCTAGAGATACTACCTTTTGTTGACATAGCATTTTTAGGAATATTAGACTTTATAAATATATTAAAGTATGACGTAATAGAAGAAGAAACTTTTGAATCAAAATTAAAAGATTTATACAGTGAACTATTTAAGCAATATCCAAATATAAAGTTTGCATCATGTACAAAGAGAACTGTGAAATCAGTTAATAATAATTTATTACAAGGATTTTTCTTTGACGGCAAGACGTTAAGTGCATCAAGAGTACATGATATTGACATATTAGATAGAGTCGGTGGAGGAGATGCATATACAGCTGGAATCTTACATGGAATTTTAACTAATATGAATAGCAATGAAATTGTTGAGTTTGGAACTTGTGCAGGCGCTTTAAAACATAGTATAAAGGGCGATATAAATATGGTGGATTTAGAGCAAGTACAGGCTCTTATGAATAGTGGAATTGAAAACATAAATAGATAAATATAAAGGAATATATATATATAATTAGGAGGAATAGTATCTATGGAAATGACATTTAGATGGTATGGACAAGATGACCCTGTTAAAATAGAGTACATACGTCAAATACCAGGAATGAAAGGCATTGTAACGGCTATATATGATATACCAGTAGGTGAAGTATGGCCTTTAGAGAGAATATTAGAGTTAAAGAAAACGGTTGAAAATGCAGGATTAGAACTTTCTGTAATAGAAAGTGTTCCAGTACATGAAGATATAAAGTTAGGATTACCAACTAGAGATAAATATATAGAAAACTATTGTCAAACTATAAGAAACTTAAGTAAAGCAGGAATAAAAACTATATGCTACAACTTCATGCCAGTATTTGACTGGACTCGTTCTGATTTAGAATATGAGTTAGAAGATGGTTCAACTTGTTTAATATATGATGAAGAACAGGTTGCTAAAATGGACCCAGCATTAGGGGAATTAGAATTACCAGGATGGGATACTTCATATGGTGAAGGCGGATTAGGTGCATTACTTGATCAATATAAAGATATTGATGAAGAAAAACTTTGGGAAAACTTAGAGTACTTCATAAAAGGAATAATGCCAACAGCGGAAGAAGAAGAAGTTAAAATGGCTATACATCCAGATGATCCACCATGGTCAATATTTGGACTACCAAGAATAATAACAAATACAGAAAACTTAGATAGATTCTTAGACTTATATGATAGTTACTACAATGGGGTTACTTTATGTACAGGATCTTTTGGTGCAAGTAAAACTAATGATGTAGTTGAAATGATAAAACATTTTGGACAAGAAAGAAATAGAATACATTTTGCTCATTTAAGAAATGTTAAAATAACAGGAGAAAGCAGCTTTAATGAAGTTGCTCACTTATCAGAAGAAGGATCATTAGATTTCTATGAAATAGTTAAGGCTTACTGTGACTATAATTTTGATGGACCATTCAGACCAGATCATGGAAGAATGATATGGGGTGAAACTGGAAGACCAGGATATGGTTTATATGATAGAGCTTTAGGAGCTGTATATATAAATGGTATTAAAGAAGCTATAAATAAAGGCAAAAAATAATAATAATTAATAAAAGCTCTTGTTTTAGCAAGGGCTTTTATTTTAAATAATATTTTATGAGGAGTAGTAAAATGAGAAAATTCATGGACGATAATTTCTTACTATCAACAGATACAGCAATAAATTTATATCATAATCATGCTAAAAATATGCCTATATGTGACTATCATTGTCACTTAAATCCAAAAGAGATAGCAGAAGATAAGAGGTATAACAATATAACTGAAATTTGGCTAGGTGGCGACCATTATAAATGGAGAACCATGAGAAGTTTTGGTATAGAAGAGAAATATATCACTGGAGATGCTAGTGACTATGAAAAGTTTGAAGCTTTTGCAAAGGTTATGCCATATTTAATAGGAAATCCAATGTATCACTGGTCTCATCTAGAGCTGAAAAGATATTTTGGAATAGAAGAAACATTAAGTCCAAAGACTTGTAAACTTATATGGGATAAATGTAATAAAATAATAAATAGTGATGAATTTAGTGCAAGAGCTATGATAAAAAAATCTAATGTTAAGTATATAGGAACAACAGATGACCCAATAGATAATCTTGAATATCATATTCAGATATCAAAAGATAAAAGCTTTGAATGTGAAGTTAGGCCAAGTTTTAGACCTGATAGAGTTCTGAAAATACAATTAGAAGGATTTTCTGAATATATAAGCTTATTAGGAAAGACAGAAAACATAGATATAAATGATTATGAAACTTTATTAAAAGTACTAGAAAAAAGATTAGATTTCTTTGTTGAAAATGGGTGTAAAATAACTGATCATTCTTTAGAGAGAGTTTACTTTAGAGAAGCTACAGCTGAAGAAGTTAATGATATATTAAAAAAGGCTTTAGCTAACGAAGAACTATCTAAAGAAGAGATAGAAAAATACTTTACATTAACTATGATAAGTTTAGCAAGAATGTATAGTAAACGTAATATGGTAATGCAGTTACATATAGGAGCACTTAGAAATAATAACACTAGAATGTTTAAAAAGTTAGGTGCGGATGTAGGATTTGATAGTATAGATGATGGAGAAATAGCAACAGGTTTATCTAGATTATTAGATGCATTAGATATGACATATGAACTTCCAAAGACTATATTATATTGTTTAAACCCAAAAGATAATGAAGTTTTAGGAACTATGATTGGTAATTTCCAAGGCGGAGGAGTTTCTGGAAAAATTCAATTTGGTTCTGGATGGTGGTTTAACGATCAAAAGGATGGTATGGAAAGACAAATGATGGCTTTATCTCAACTGGGTCTTATAAGCCAATTTGTGGGTATGCTTACAGACTCAAGAAGCTTTTTATCGTATACTAGACATGAATACTTTAGAAGAATTTTATGTAATTACATAGGATGTTTAGTAGATAATGGCGAATACCCTAATGATATGGAAATATTAGGTGAAATTATAGAAAATATATGTTATAACAATATAGAAAAATATTTAAAGAATTAAATATAAATATATTTATTTAAAAAGATATATTACTTTGATAAGGGTAGAGTAATATATAAAAAGTCTTGGCATAATAAAATGGCCAAGACTTTTTATATGAAGAGTTTAATTATAATGTATAAAATTTTCTCTAATTAAATAAGTTATGAATAAAAGAATAGTATCTCTTATTTGAGTATAGGTATATATATGTGCAGATTTCTTTATAAAAGTAATCATCTTTCATTACAAAAAAGACTATATATAAAAGTAGGTAAAATATAAAGATATGTAAGGAAGGGATTACTATGAAAAACTTAGAGTTTAATATTACAAAAAGAGATGAGAAAGTAAATAAAGTTAGACATGATGGAGAAATTCCATGTATACTTTATGGACAGAATTTAGATAAATCAATATCAGCTAAAATAACTAAAAGAGAAATGATAAATATACTAAACTATACAGACAGTTCTATTCTAAATCTAAACTTAAATGGGGATATAAAAAAGTGTGTAATTAAAGAGTTACAAAGAGATCCTTTTGGAAATATAATACATATAGATTTCCAATGTATAAAAAAGGGTGAGACCATAAAATTAAAAGTACCAGTTAATTTTATAGGTCAAGAAGGATTAGAATCAAGACGATTGTTAATAGAAGATTTTATTTCGGAGATACCATTACAAGGAGAAGCAAGTGAAATACCACAAAATATAGAAATAAATGTATCTGAGTTAGAATACGGTGATCAAATACTAGTTAAAGATATAAATATACCTAAGAGTGTAAAAGCAGATATTAATGAGGAATTAATGATTGCTAAAATTGGTTCAGTTAATACAAATGAAGGTGAAAAATCAGAAAAAGACGAAGATGCAAATATATATAATTTTTAATATATAACATAAAATATAGTTAGCAGGATAGTTTGTCAATCTTATGAGAATATGATATTATAAATACCTGTAAAAGAATTAAAAATGACAACGATGAACGGAGGAAATGCAATTATGAATTTACCAAATTGTCCAAAATGTAACTCAGAATACACTTATGAAGATGGAAGTCTTTTAGTATGTCCAGAATGTGCACATGAATGGAACCCTTCAGCATCAGAAGCTGAGGAAACAAGTGTTATAAAGGATGCAAATGGAAACATATTAAATGATGGAGATGCTGTAACAGTAATAAAAGACCTTAAAGTAAAAGGAAGTTCTTCATCTATAAAAATTGGAACAAAAGTAAAAAGTATACGTTTAATACCAGATGCTGCTGATGGACATGATATAGAATGTAAAATAGATGGTTTCGGAGCTATGAAACTAAAATCTTCAGTTGTTAAAAAAGCTTAATAAATTGAAAAAAAGATGGAAATGGATTATCATAACCATCTTTTTTATTTTATAAGATAAAGAATGAAGCTGCAATTATTAGATATACAGCTAAAAGCTGAATCCCCTCTAACCAATTAGATTCACCATCATGAGAAACTCTATTTGCTATTACTACTGAGGCTATTAGTGCAACTAATTCAAATTCATTAAATACAATGCTCATAGGGGTAAATATTAATCTTAAAAATATTAATATAGGCGCCACGAATAATATTATTTGTAAACTAGACCCAATAGCGATTTCTAAAGCAACATCCATTTTATCTTTTCTAGCCATAACTATAGCCGTACTATGTTCAGCGGCATTTCCTATTATAGGTATTAAAATTATACCTACAAAAAACTCACTCCATCCTAAACTAGCTGTTATAGGTTCAATACCATTTACTAAGAATTCACTTTCAACTGCTATTAAAACAGTTGATATAACTAGTATAAATATAGATTTTTTTAGTGCCCATTTAGATGATTCACTATCTTTTTCTTCATTGATATATATATCTTTATGAGTGTTAAATGAAAATAGTAAGCTTAAAGCGTATATAATAATCATTACAATAGCAACAAAAATACTTAAACCTTCATATCTAGTATTTAATAAACTTGGATCAACTGTATGTGTAAATATAGCTGGAATACACAATCCGAGAACTGCAAATAATAACATACTTGAAGTAACTTCAGTTACCTTTTGATTAAATTTTTGTGTTTTATATTTTAATCCACCAGCTAACATACTAGCACCGATTACTAATAATATGTTTCCTATAACAGCTCCAGCAATAGATGATTTAACGACTTCAAATAAACCTTCTTTAAGAGCGAAAAATGAGATTATAAGTTCGGTTGCATTGCCAAATGTACCATTTAAAAAACCACCTATTTTAGGTCCTGAGTAAAATGAAATTTCTTCTGTGCCTTCACCCATAAGACCTGCAAGTGGAATTATAGATAGGCATGATAATAAGAACATTATAGAGCCAGATGCATTCATAAATTTAGCTATAAAGCTTATAGGTATAAATATAAGCATATACTTTAAAATTCTCATAAATTACCTCCTTATAAGAATAACCTTATAATTAGGTTGTCCCTAGGTAAGATAAATTATGAGAAGTTATTAAATATAAAGAGCTATACTAGTTGAGATTTAAATTAGAAGTTGAATCATTTTTAGGTTTTGATGAGCTAATGCTATTTAAGATCATACCTAATACTATTATAGCTAAACCTATAAGGCCATTTAGTGTAGGAATACTACCACCAAGCATAAATACCTCTCCTAATATAGCAAAAATAACTTCTCCAGACTGTGTAGCTTCAATAATTGCCAATTGAGAAGAATTATTTTTAACTAGTTCTGTAGCCTTAAAAAATAATATTGTAGCAATTACACCAGAAAAAATAGCAACTATCATAGATTGTATAATTTGACTATAACTAGGAAAACCAACATAGGAATAAGCAAAAGATGAAATTATTATCCAAAATGGCATACTACATAAGGTCATACCAAAGACTCTTTCTGTAGTAGTTAGAGAATTATTACATATAGACATCATTTTTCTATTTCCTAATGGATAAGCAAATGCTGCCATTAAAATTGGAATTATTGACAATAAAACCTGATTTAGATTAACATATGTAGCTTGTTCATATTGAATTAAAAATACTCCTAACAGTATAATACAAGACATTAGTAAACTCTTGATAGGAATTTTTTGTTTAAATAGAGGTGTCAATAATATACCTGCAATTATAGTTATTTGCCAGCAACCAGCAACTAGCCAAGATTGACCGTAAGACGAAGCAAATGTAAGTGGAACATAAAATAATCCGAATCCTATTGTACTCCAAATTAACCAATATGAAGTGTCGTTTTTAATTGAATTTAAGACCCTATGAATTCCTTTTTGTTTTAGTACGATAATATATAATACTGGTAACATAAATATGTATCTTAGTGATGAACTCCACATCCAGTTTCCTACAGAAATATTCATGCTACTGTTGAGTATGAATGTAAAAGCAAAGAATATTGAAGAAACTATTCCATAAATTAATGCTTTTTTCATTTATATCCTCCTTAAAATTTAATTAAATTATAGTATAATATGTATAATTTTATTATACGATTCAGCTTAATATTGTACATTATAAAATACAAAAGTGCAATATAACGCACAAAGGCAAGGGAGGATTTATGGAAGAATTAAACTCAATAATTAGTGCTAATTTATATAAAATAAGAAACGAAAGAAATTTAAGCTTAGATGAAGTATCTTCAATTACAGGAGTTAGTAAATCTATGTTAGGTCAAATTGAACGTGGAAAGTCTAATCCAACTATATCAACATTATGGAAAATATCAACAGGATTGAAAGTCCCATTTTCATCATTTATGGAAAAAAATAAAGCTAAGTATGAAATAGTAAATTATAAAAATATAAAACCTATATCAGAAGAGAATGGAAATATGAAAATTTATACGATTTTTCCATTTGATATAAATAATAAGTTTGAAATTTTAAATATAGAATTAGAAGAAGGATGTGTTCACAAATCATCTAATCATATTGATGGAGTAGAAGAGTACGTTATTGTAAATGATGGTGATTTAGAAATTAAACTTGGTTGTGATTATATAATATTGAACAAAGGGAAAGCAGTAAGATTTTTTGCAAATATAAACCACATGTATACTAATATTGGAAAAGGTAAATGTAAGTTTCAAAATATAATTGTATATACAAGGTAGTGTATTTATGTGTATGGTTATAAATAAATTTATAATAAAATATATAGAAAAATGTTTATAGTCTAAAAAATAAGGATAAATATAATATTGAAATAATTTATACTTAGGAGGATTTCAAAATGAAGGCATTTGTAGATAAAGACATATGTATAGGATGTGGAGCATGTACAGGTATATGCCCAGATGTATTTGATATGGATGATGATGGTTTAGCAGTTGCTATAGAAGGTGAACTAAATTCAGAATTACAAGATTTAGCTGTTGATGCTCAAGATAGTTGTCCTGTTTCTGCTATAACTGTTGAATAATAATTTAATAAATAATTTAACAAAAAATATCTTAGAGTTTCATATGAAAACCTAAGATATTTTTTAGAATAGAAATAGAGAATAATAGGAATGATTTAGAATAGATGTGAAATATATAATTTTAAATAAAGATATTTTATTAAAATAAAGAGGTAAATGCTATGGATATATTTACAATAGGACATTCAAATTACTCAATTGATAAGCTTATAGACATGCTTAAATTTTATAATATAAATTGCGTTGTAGATATAAGAGGAACACCCTATTCTAAGTATAATATTCAATATAATAAAGATAATATAAAAAATACTTTAATTAAGTCTGGGTATGTGTATATTTACATGGCAAAAGAGTTTGCAGCTAAAAGAGAAAATAAAATATCATATAATAAAGAAGGTTATTCAGATTTTGAAAAGGTTGTAAAAGAAGAAGATTTTATTAATGGAATTAAGAGATTAAAAAATGGATGTAAAAAAGGTTATAGGATAGTTCTTTTAGGTGCAATGCAAGACCCTATAAGATGCCATAGATCGATTTTACTTGGAAGAGAACTTGAAAAGCATGGTTTTAAAATAAATCATATATTAGATGATTACACTATAAAAAATCAAAGATATATAGAAGAAAGAATATTAGATAAGTATTTTGAAAATAGACATCAAATAACAATAGAGAATTTAATTGGACCATCACTTTCTAGAGAAGAAATGATAGATGAAGCATATAGAATGGCTAATAAAGATATTGGATATAGGATAGAACATATAGGCGAGTAATTATACTCGCCTTTTATAATTTATTTTATCTTTTCTTTATCCCAAATAAATAGTCTTTCAGAATTATTTAAAGCACCAAAAATATTTTTTTTAGAACCAGGAATTTCTTTATTTAAATTTGATATAAGTTCTTTAATATCTTGTCTATTAGTTTTACCGTCTGCAGGACAAGGGTTTTTTATAATTGGATAATTAAAGTCTTTTGCAGCTTTTTTAGTCATATATTCATCTATATAAACCATAGGTCTTATTATTGTTAAATCTTGTCTGTCCATATGTGTTTTTGGAGAAAAGCAATTTACTCTTCCCTCATATAACATAGACAATAAAAATGTTTCAATTGCATCATCTTTATGATGACCTAATGCAACCTTGTTACATCCTAATTTTTTTGCATTATCATTTAAGGCTCCACGTCTTAAATTTGCACATAAAGAACATGGATTTTTTTCTTTTCTTATATCAAATACAATTTCCTTTATATCTGTTTGTACCTCATAAAATGGTATATCTAAATCCTCACATAATTTATATAAAGGTGAATTATCCACTCCTCCAGGATTTAAAGTAATTGCGATTAATTCAAATTTTTCTGGTGAAAATCTTTGGTAATTTTTTAATATATGAAGTAATGTAAGGCTATCTTTTCCGCCTGATAAACCAACAGCGATTTTATCATTCTCTTGTATCATATTAAAATCTTTTATTGCTTGACGTGCTTTGCTAAGTAACTTTTGCATATATGTCTTCCTCCTTTTTAGAAAGTAAAATCTAAACGATGCAAATATTATAACAAAATTAAATAATATGAACAATTAGAATGAATTTTTAAAAAATTAAAATATTTACATTGGATATAAAGTGATATATAATTCATGTAAACTGAATATTTTAACGTCTAAAGAAATACTTTAGACGTTTTTATGTATAAAAATATAAAACTATTTATAATATTTCTATGGAAATAAAATTTATAATAAGGGGGATTTTAAATGCAAAAAGTAGAAAGTTTTAAATTAGATCATACAAAGGTTAAAGCACCGTATGTTAGAAAATGTTGTGTTTTAGATGGATTAAAAGGTGATAAGGTAAGTAAATTTGATTTGCGATTCTTACAGCCTAATGTAGAATCATTTGGGACAGCTGCTATGCATGCATTGGAACATTTATTGGCAACATATTTAAGAGAAACACTAGATAATATAATTGATTTATCTCCAATGGGATGTAGAACAGGATTCTATCTTATAGTATGGGATGATGTAGATTCGTCTGTAATTAAAATTGGTCTAGAAAAAGCATTGAAAATGGTAATAGATTCAACAGAAGTTCCAGCTGCTACACCAATTGAATGTGGTAACTATAAGGATCTATCTTTATTTGGAGCAAAAGAATATGCAAAAAAAGTATTAGAAGAAGGATTCTCTTTAAATATATATGGAGAATAAATGATAGCAAAAGGGTCTAATAACTGTGAAAATTAAAGATTATATTAAAAATAATATATTAATATTTGATGGAGCAATGGGAACTATGCTCCAACAAAATGGATTAGAAATAGGAGAAAATCCAGAGTTATTTGGCTTAAAAAATCCAGAAGTACTAATGAAAATCCATAAGATGTATCTAGATGCAGGATCTAATGTAATAACAACAAATACATTTGGAGCAAATGAATTAAAATTAGATAAATTAGGATATACAGTTGAAGAAGTTTTAGATAGTGCTATAAAAATTGCTAAGATGGCTATTGAAAAAGCAGATAACTCTAAACCTAGATTTGTAGCACTAGATATAGGCCCGATAGGATAAATGTTAGAGCCTACGGGTAAATTAAGCTTTGATAGAGCTTATGAAATATTTAAAAGGCAAGTTATACAAGGGGTAAAGTCAGGGGTAGACTTAATTATAATAGAAACAATGATGGATCTATATGAGGCAAAAGCAGCAGTTTTAGCAGCAAAAGAAAATAGTGAGTTACCAATATTCTGTACAATGACTTTTGATGAAGATGAAAGAAGCTTTACAGGATGTACACCAGAAAGTATGGTTGAAACTATTCAAAGCTTAGGTGTAGATGCAATAGGAGTTAATTGCTCTTTAGGCCCTAAAAAACTTATACCTATAATTGAGAAGATAACTAAAATAGCAACAGTTCCAGTAATAGTTAAAGCTAACGCAGGATTGCCAAATATAATAGATGGTAAAGCATATTATAATATGAATGAAAAAGATTTCTATAAAGGAGTAGAAGTTTTTATAAGGCTAGGAGTTAGAATTATAGGTGGATGTTGTGGAACAAGTCCAAAATTTATAAAAGAGATATGTGACAATATTAACAATATAAAATTACATAAAACAAAAAATGATTATAAATCCAACATTAGATACAATAGGTAAAAAGTAAAAATTAGGGTAGATATTTCCACCTCAATTGATTAAATCAGCTGAAACAGTAAAATTTTCTTTAAATATAATTAAAGATCATTTATTAAAAGAAAATAAAAATAATATATCAAAAGGAAAAATAATTGTAGCAACAGTACAAGGTAACATTCATGATATAGGAAAAAATATAGTTAAGATAATGTTAGTAAATTATAGATATAAGGTCATGGATTCATGAAAAGATGTACCTATAATGGATATTGTACAAAAAGCTAAAGAATATAATGTAAAACTTGTAGGATTAAGTGCATTTATGACTACAACACTTAAAAATACTATAAAAGTTTTAAGAGAAAATAGAATAGATACAAAAGTTTTTGTAGGTGGAGCTGTTTTAACAGAAGAATATGCTAAGAATATAGGTGCAGACTATTATTCAAAAGATGCAAAATCAGCAGTTGAGATAGCAAAGCTTAGTTTTTAACTTAAAATAAAAAAATAAGGGTTTAACCCTTATTTTTTTTGTAAAAATCTGTATAAATGAAATTTAAAATCGAAAAATGTAGAAAAAAAGCATAAGAATGTGATAAAATGGGAAGGTGATTCTTAGGGAGGGTACGAAAAGATATGATGGAAAATAACCAAAGGTATACATTAGTTTTCGGAGTATCAGTTTTTGATATATGTGGATTTACAGATAGTAACTATAGATGTAATGATTCTAACCCAGGAAAAGTAAGGACATCATTCGGAGGAGTATGTAGAAATATAGCTGAATGTATGTCAAGGGTAGGAGTTAATACTCAGTTTATATCTATCCTAGGTGATGATGAAGCTGGTAAAGCAATGCTAGAACATTCTAAGCAAATGAACTATGATATGAGTAATTCATTAATTATAGAAGGTGGACATACACCTACTTATATGGCCGTTTTAGACGAGCACGGAGAAATGGTGTCTGCAGTAGTAGACATGAAAATAATAGATAAATTTACAACTGAATTTATTGATTCTAAGGCTGATATAATAAGAAACGCCGAATATATGATACTAGATTCAGATAGACCTGATATAGTAGAATATATATTAAAGAACTTTAGTGGAAACACTAAGTTTATATTAGACCCTGTATCAGCGGCTAAAGCAAAAGAAGTAAAACATTTAATAAAATACTTCCATACAATAAAGCCAAATAGATATGAAGCTGAAATAATGTGTGGAATGAAAATAAAAAATGATGAAGACTTAAGAAAAGCAGGAAGATACTTCATCGACTTAGGTATAGAAAATGTATTTATAACATTAGATGAAGATGGAATCTACTACAATAATGGAGTAGAAGAAGGTAAAATTAAAGCTAATGATGTAAATGTTGTAAACGTTACAGGTGCAGGAGACTCATTTGTAGCAGGTATAGCATATGGATATGCTAACAAGTGCAACTTAATAGATACACTAAAGTTTGCTATATCAATGTCTACAATAACTATATCTACAGAAGAAACTATTCATCCAGAGATGGGATTTGATTTAGTTCAAAAGTACGTAAATGATATAATTTGGAGTGAAGTAAAATTTGATAAATAAAGATTTTACTAAATCGAATAAATTATATATAATTTAAGTACAATAAACCTAGTATTAGAAATTAATCTATATTATAATATAGATAGATTAATATAAAATTTTGTCGTCAACAAAGTTAAAATAGGCTAAGTTTTTATAACTTAGCCTATTTTTTTATATATAGATATTTTACTAGAAAGCCCAATTTCCATCCTTAAATATTTGTATAGTATCTCCATTATTTGTTTCACCAATAATATTCATATCAGAAGAACCTATCATAAAATCAACATGAGTTAAACTATCGTTTATTCCGTACTTATCAAGATCTTCATCTTTTATATTATCACCATTTTTTATACAAGTCTTATATGCAGAACCTATTGCAAAATGACAAGATGCATTTTCATCATATAAGGTATTAAAGAATACTATATTAGTATCAGATATAGGAGATTTAAATGGAACTAAAGCAACCTCACCTAAATAATGAGAACCTTCATCTGTTTCTATAAGCTTTCCTAATGTCTCATAACCTTTTTTAGCAGTATAGTCTATTATTCTACCATCTTTAAATGTTAAGGAAAAATTATCTATAACATTTCCACCATAAACTAGTGGTTTTGTACTATAAACAATTCCATTAACTTTAAATTTATGAGGTAAGCAAAATACTTCTTCAGTTGGTATATTAGGATTAAATTTAACTCCATTAGGGTCAACCGAAGCACCACTTAGCCATATATGACCCTCTGGTAATTCCATAGTTAAATCAGTTTTTTCAGATTTAAATTTTAAAACTTTAAAGTTTTTATCATTTAAGAAATCCATTCTTAGTTTTAAATCATCATTATGTTTTTTCCATGCTTTAATTGGATCTTGCCCATCAACTCTAGAACATTTAAATATAGCATCCCATAGTTTATCTATAGCTTCATTTGAGGATACATTAGGGAATACTTTTTTTGCCCAAGCCTCAGTAGGTACAGATACGATACTCCACTTACACTTATCAGTTAATGTATAAGATCTCCATTCTTTTAAAGCTAATCCAGAAGCTTTTTGATAATTAGCAACTCTTTGAGGATCAACATCCTTTAATAAATCTGGGTTAGCAGCATGAATACTTAAAAATGCACCTCCCTTTTTAGCAATATCAACATATTGATCAGCTATCCATCTTGGGAATTCATTAAACACTTCTTTAGGTGCATTTAAGTATCTTATTAGAGTACATTCTTCATCAGACCACTCTACATATACATTTTTAGCACCTATATCATAAGCATGTTTAACAACTTTTCTTACAAATTGAGCACACTCGATTGGTGATCTAACAAGCAATTCTTGACCGGGTTGAATATTAACACCAACTTTAACTGCTAACTCAGCATACTTATCTAAATTTTTATTAAAATCCATATAATACCTCCAATGTTAAGTTAAGTAAAATTTATATATATTTTATTATATCATACTTATATTTTAGGGAATAACTAAGAGAAAAATACTTATTTTAAATTGATTTATATAATAATAAGTAATGTGTATATTTATAGGTAAAAATAATATAAATTAATATAGATTTTATATTAAATATATGTACAAAAATATTTAAAAGAATTTATAATAGAGTAATGGAGATAAATCGATGAAGTAAGGCAATTTAAAATAAATTGTTAAGTTAGGAGGAAATAGATGGAGTTATATGATGCTATTTTTTATAGAAAATCTATAAAAAATTATTCAAATAAAAGTATAAAATCATCATTAATGGAAGAAGTTAAGTGTCTATGTAGCAATATAACTTATCTAAATGAAGAATCAAATATAAAAGCACATGTAATAGATAGAGGGCATTTAATTCAATTTTTAATGGGAAAATCATGTGATATAAAAGCTCCTCATTACATAGTAATAACATCTAATAAAGGTGAAGATTATTTAGAAAATATCGGTTTTGCAGTAGAAGAGATTGTGTTAGGGTTAACATCTCTAGGAATAGCTACATGCTGGATACAATCTAATTTAAAGAGAGAGGACGTACTAGAGTTTATTAATTTTGAAGACATAGATATTGAAGATGAAGATTATGAACAGAAGTTAGAGAGACCATATGTTATAATTGCATTTGGATATGCAGAAAAAGAAGAAAAGCTTTTTAAATCTATGAATTCAGAACCAGACAGAAAAAGATTAAAAAAGATTTGTAAAAAAATTGATAAAAAGTGGATTAAAGTTCTTAAAGCAGTTAGATTCGCTCCTTCTATTAAAAATAGCCAGCCATGGGTATTTTACGCTAAAGATTATGGATTTGATGTATATGAAGAGAAGCCTAAAAAAGGTATAGTAAACGAATCAAAAATAAGTATGGGTATAGCATTAAAACACTTTTATCTAGCATGTGAAAGGTTTAATATAGATGTAAAGTTTGAAAAAATAAATTTAAAGAAAAAAAGAGGCAAAAATTATATTTGTAGTATAATTGAAAATAAATCTATTGAATAAAAGAACTGTTGACATACTTTAAATTTAATGTAATAATTGTTTTAAGAAAAATAGATAAAGCTTTAATTTACTCCAGAGAGAGTTTTAAGCATTATATTAGTTAAATAAAAATAAAATACACCTTAAATTTAGTCCAGAGAGTCTAAGAAGGTTATATAATATAAACTTGATTACATTATAACCCTTTATCTGGATGATAAAGGTTTTTTTTATAAAAATAAAAAATGAATAAAGTCTTTTAAAATAGTCCAGAGAGGCTGAGAAAGATATCTAAAAACTAATTATGGATTTAAAATTAAGTTTAGATAGAGTCCTTATACCTCTTTATAGGTATAAGGACTTTTTTATTAGATAAAGGCTTTATTAAAAAGGAGAAGGCATATGAGAAATGGTAAAGAAAAATTAATAGTTGCAATTGACACTAATGAATTTGATAAAGCTAGAGAGTTAATAGATAAGTTAGAAGATAGTGTAGATATATTTAAAGTTGGTTTAGAGCAATATGTAGCAACAAGAGGAAAAACAGTAGATTACTTAAATGAAAAAGGAAAAAAAGTATTCTTAGATCTTAAGTTTCACGATATACCAAATACGATGCAAAGTGCAGTAAGAGCAGCAGTAAGAGATAAGGTATGGTTAATGACAATACATGTATCTGATATGGAAGGTATGAGACAGTGTGCTTTAGCTGCAAAAGAAGAAGCAGAAAAATTAAATATAGAAAAGCCAATAATAGTTGGAGTTACAGTTTTAACATCTTTAAGCAATCAAGATTTACAAGATATAGGATGTAACATGAATACAGAAGAATTAGCTATAAAGAGAGCTAAGTTAGCTAAGGAAGCAGGAATAGATGGAATAGTTTGCTCAGCTCAAGAAGTTGATAAGATAGTAGAGGCTTGTGGTAAAGATTTCGTGACAGTTTGTCCAGGAATAAGACCTGCATCGTCAGAAGTAGGAGATCAAAAGAGAGTTGTTACTCCAGCTGATGCAATAAACAGAGGAGCTCACTACTTAGTTGTCGGAAGACCTATAACTAAAGCAGAAAATCCAAGAAAAGCAGCTGAAAAAATAGTAAATGAAATAGAAAATGCTTAGGGGGTAGGTTAAATGAAGGGTAAATTAATATTAGAAGACGGAACGATATTTGAGGGAAAAGCCTTTGGATATTTAAAGGATAGCGTAGGGGAAGTAGTATTCAATACATCAATGACAGGTTATGGTGAAGTTTTAACTGACCCATCATACTATGGTCAAATAGTTACAATGACATATCCTCTTATAGGAAACTATGGAATAAATTTAGAAGATGTTGAGTCGAAAGGTGTTCATGTAAAAGGATTTATAGTAAGAGAAAAGAGTGACACTCCTAATAACTTTAGATGCGAAATGGATATAGATACATACTTAAAGCAAAATAAAGTAATCGGTTTAGAGGGGATAGATACGAGAGCTTTAACAAAGATATTAAGAAATAACGGTACAATGAGAGGAATAATAACTTTAGAAAATACTTCATTAGAAGATGTTAAGGCTAAGTTAGAAAGTTTCTCAAATACACAGGCAGTAAAGACAGTAACAAGAAAAGAAATAGAACGTATAGAAGGAAATGGACCTAAAGTAGCAGTTATGGATTTTGGTGTTAAGCAAAATATACTAAGATCATTTGCATCTCGTGGTTGTGATGTAACAGTATTCCCTGCATTAACTAAGCCAGAAGAAGTATTATCTATAAACCCAGATTTAATATTCTTATCAAATGGGCCTGGAGATCCAGAAGATTTAGAAGAAGTAATAGAAAATATAAAAGAATTAGTAGGTAAAAAGCCAATAGTAGGAATCTGCTTAGGACACCAACTTTTAGCTTTAACATTAGGTGGAAAAACAGGAAAACTTAAATTCGGACATAGAGGTGGGAACCATCCAGTTAAAGATTTAGAAGAAGGGAAAGTATTTATAACATCTCAAAATCATGGGTACTATGTATGTGAGATGCCAGAAAATATGGAAGTTACTCATATAAACTTAAATGATAATACAGTGGAAGGTATGAGACATAAAGAATTACCAATATACAGCGTACAATATCATCCAGAAGCTTGTCCTGGACCAAAAGATAGTGATTATGTATTTGATAAATTCTTAGAATTAGTATAGTTGTTATAAATATTTAAGAGATTAAGGAGATTAAGATTATGCCTAAAATAGAGAGTATAAAAAAGACATTAGTACTGGGATCAGGGCCAATAATAATAGGTCAAGCGGCTGAATTTGACTACTCAGGAACTCAAGCGTGTCAGGCTTTAAAAGAAGAGGGAGTAGAAGTTATATTAATAAATAGTAACCCTGCAACGATAATGACGGATCAAGAGATTGCAGATAATATATACATAGAGCCATTAACAATAGAATTTATAGAAAAAATAATAGAAAAAGAAAGACCGGATAGTTTATTAGCAGGAATGGGTGGTCAAACTGCTCTTAATTTAGCTGTTGAATTACATGAAGCAGGTATACTTGAAAAGTATAATGTTGAAATAATAGGAACATCTGTTGAATCTATAAAAAAAGGTGAAGATAGAGATACATTCAGAGAAGTAATGAGACAAATAAATCAACCAGTAGTAGTAAGTGATATAGTAACTGATTTAGAAAGTGGATTAGAATTTGCAAATAAAATAGGATATCCAGTAGTTGTAAGACCTGCATACACATTAGGTGGAACTGGTGGAGGTATAGCTGAAACCGTTGAAGAATTAACAGAAATACTTACTCAAGGTTTACAATTAAGTCCAGTTAAACAAGTACTACTTGAGAAAAGTATAAAGGGTTGGAAAGAAATAGAATACGAAGTAATAAGAGATGGTAATGGAAACTGTATAACAGTATGTAACATGGAAAATATAGACCCTGTTGGAGTGCATACAGGAGATAGTATAGTTGTTGCACCTAGCCAGACTTTAAGCGATAAAGAATATCAAATGCTTAGAAAAGCATCTATAGATATAATAAATGCAATAGAAGTTAAAGGAGGATGTAACGTTCAAATAGCGCTAAATCCTCATAGTTTAGAGTATGCAATAATAGAAATAAATCCTAGAGTTTCAAGATCTTCAGCTCTTGCATCGAAAGCTACAGGATATCCAATAGCTAAAGTTGCAGCAAAAATAGCTTTAGGATATACATTAGATGAAATAGAAAATGCAGTAACAAAGAAAACTTACGCATGTTTTGAACCAACTCTTGATTACGTAGTAGTTAAGATACCAAAGTGGCCATTTGATAAGTTTAAGCAAGCTAACAGAAAGTTAGGAACAAAGATGATGGCAACAGGTGAAATAATGAGTATAGGAAGTAACTTTGAAGCAGCTATGCTTAAAGGTATAAGATCTCTAGAAATAGGAAAATACTCATTAGTTCATGCTCCTTCTGAAGAAAAGAGCTTAGAAGAATTAAAGGCTAGTATAGTAGTACCAGATGATGAAAGACTATTCGACTTAGCTGAAATGATAAGAAGAGGCTACAAAATAGATATGATAGAACAAATCACTGGTGTAGATAAGTGGTTTATAAATAGATTCAAATGGATAGTAGAGCAAGAAGAAAAGTTAAAAGGAATGAAGATAGAGGACTTAACTAAAGAGTATCTTCTTGAATTAAAGAAAAAAGGATTCTCAGATAAGGGGATATCTGACTTAATGAAAATAAGTCCAGAGAAAGTTTATGAATTAAGAACTTTATATAGCATAAAGCCTGCATATAAGATGGTTGATACTTGTGGTGGGGAGTTTGATGCATTATCTCCATACTACTATTCAACTTATGAGCAATATGATGAAGTTGTAGTAAATGACAAGAAAAAAGTTGTAGTTTTAGGCTCTGGTCCTATAAGAATAGGTCAAGGTATAGAGTTTGACTACTGTTCAGTTCACTGTGTTAAAGCACTTAGAAAGATGGGAATAGAAACTATAATAGTTAACAACAACCCAGAAACAGTAAGTACAGACTTCGATACATCTGATAAATTATACTTCGAACCATTAACAGAGGAAGAAGTATTAAACATAATAGAAAAAGAACAACCAGATGGAGTAATATTGCAATTTGGTGGTCAAACAGCTATAAAGTTAGCTAAATTCTTAGATGAAAAGAGAATACCAATACTAGGTACAAATTTTGCAGATATAGATGCAGCTGAGGATAGAGAAAAGTTTGATGAATTATTAGAAAAATTAAATATAAATAGACCGAAAGGGAAGGCTGTATGGTCAGTTAAAGAAGGTATAGAGGAAGCTAGTAAATTAGGATACCCTGTACTTGTTAGACCATCTTATGTACTTGGAGGTCAAGGTATGGAAATAACTTATGAAGAGCATAAGTTAGAAGCATACTTACAAAGTGCATTTGAAAGAGATAAGAAAAACCCAGTACTTATAGATAAGTATTTAACTGGTAGAGAAATAGAAGTAGATGCAATTTGTGATGGAGAAGAAATATTAATACCAGGTATAATGGAGCACTTAGAAAGAGCTGGTGTTCACTCTGGAGATAGTATAACTATGTATCCTAGCCAAAATGTATCTGATGAAATAAAAGCTAAAATATTAGACTATACTAAGAAAATAGCATTAGAGCTTAACGTACTTGGAATGGTTAACATACAATTTATAGAATTCCAAGGGGAATTATATATAATAGAGGTTAACCCAAGAGCAAGTAGAACAGTTCCATATATAAGTAAGGTAAGTAAAGTGCCAATTGTTGATTTAGCAACTCAATGTATGTTAGGAGCTAAGTTAAAAGATTTAGGATATGGAACAGGAGTATATAAAGAGCCTAAGTTAATATCAGTTAAAGTTCCAGTATTCTCTATGTCTAAGTTATCTAGAGTTGACGTAAGTTTAGGGCCTGAAATGAAATCTACAGGAGAAGTTTTAGGTGTAGGGGAAACTTTAGAAGAAGCGCTATATAAAGGATTTATAGGTGCAGGAAAGCAAATGTCTGATGAAAGAGGAGTTGTGCTTGCTACTATAAATAATTATGATAAAGCTGAATTTATGGAAATAGCAAAAGATATGAAAGAACTAGGATATACATTTGTGGCTACATCAGGAACAGCTAAGAGTTTAGAAGAAAATGGAATAGAAGCTACTGTAGTCAATAGAGTAGAGGAATCTAGACCAAATATATTAGATGCAATAAGAAATAAACAAGTTGATATAGTGATAAATACTCCTACAAAAGGTAATGACTCAACTAGAGATGGATTTAAAATAAGAAGAACTGCAACTGAGTTCTCAACTGAAGTAATGACATCTTTAGATACATTAAAAGCTTTAGTGGGTGTTAAGAAAAAGCAAATAAACAAATCTAGATTAGAAGTTTATGATATAGCAAAGTAAATATTAGATATATAAAATAGCTACCTTAAGTATGAGGTAGCCATTTTATATATTAAGCATTATTATATCTCTAAGTTGAGAATTTATATATTTTAATTTATCAAAATCTGAAATTCCATCTTCGTCTAATATAAGCTTTATTGATTTTAAAGCACTTTTTAATTTAAATTCTTCTTCTCTTTGTAATTCAAGTATTCCTTCAACTATACTTTGTCTATTTAATTCAATCATATTTATACCCCCTAGAATATATTTATCTAAATTATGGACATAAATAGAAAAAATATACCTAAAGACTATAAGCTATTAATTATTTTATAGCTTACAGTCTTTAGGTTAACTTATATAAATAGACTAAATTTTTATCTCCTATAAATTCTTCTTTTGAGATTTGTACCTTCACAATAGAATCTAGGATGTATATATGGAGCAAATTTACTAAATGTTAATTTAAATTTAGAAGTTCCAAACTCTTCCTTTGCAAGTTGACCAGCATCAAAATACACTACTAACCCATCATTTTCAAGATAAAAAGCTTGATCATCAGTAATAAAAAATTCAACATTCTCAAAGTATAAATCTTTATTCTGGTTTATTTTATAATTTACATAGTCAGTAATAACTTTTATATAATCTACACCTGGATTAAATATATCTTTTAAAGCGATTTTATTTCCAGTAAGTAAATCATAATTATAGTTATACAATGTATCGTACCTAGGTAAATTATTTCCGGAAAATCCTAATACATTGATAATAACACTAAGCAAATGATTTTTATTAAAGGTAACTGCAAAATTAGAAAATGCGCTATAAATTCTTTTTTCTTCAGGTTTATTATCAGCTACAGTTGAGTTATAATCCTGTTCTTCTTTTGCAAGGCCATCTCTAAAATCATTAACATCTTCTTTTATAAGATTACTTATATTATTTAATATAGATGGATTTGCGAAGAAATATCCGGTATTAAAATTAAAGAAAGCTGGATATTGAATATTGTAGTGAAAAGTAGAGCCTCTAGAAAACTCTTCATTGAAATCAGTATAAATAAGATTATACAGACAATTACTTGCGGGTTGAGAATTAGACACAAAGAATCCCCCTTTATTTAGATTATCAATTACAATATAATATGCGATGAAAATTTAAATTATTAATAATAAAATAAATAAAATAATGTTTGTAAGAAAGCAAATGAAAGTATATAAACTATTTAAAAGAGCGAAAATATAACTAAATATGGTATAATACAGAAGATTAAAAAGAATTTTTGACAGGAGGAATATAATGTTAATATTAGCAGATAAATGGAAAGATTATGAACTTATAGATATGGGTAACGGAGAGAAATTAGAGCGTTGGGGTAATATAGTATTAAGAAGACCAGATCCTCAAGTTATGTGGCCGATTAGAAATGAAAGTGGGTTATGGAAAAATCCACACGGTCATTACCACAGAAGTGAAAGAGGTGGAGGACACTGGGAAACTAAAAAGAAATATCCTGAAAAGTGGACTATCAGTTATAAAAATTTAAAATTTAATATAAGCCCAACAGGATTCAAACATACAGGTTTATTCCCAGAGCAAGCAGCTAACTGGGATTGGTCTATGGAAAAGATAAAAAATGCTGGAAGACCTATAAAGGTATTAAATCTTTTTGCATATACAGGAGGAGCTACAGTTGCATGTGCAGCTGCAGGAGCTGAAGTTTGTCATGTAGATGCATCTAAAGGTATGGTTACTTGGGCGAAGGAAAACTTACACACATCAGGACTTGGAGATAGAAAAGTAAGATTTATAGTAGATGATGTTGTTAAATTTGTGGAAAGAGAAATAAGAAGAGGTAATAAATACGATGCTATAATAATGGATCCTCCATCTTATGGAAGAGGACCTAAGGGAGAAGTATGGCAAATAGAAGAAAAATTATATGGATTAGTAGATTTATGTACTAAGGTATTATCAGATAATCCTTTATTCTTCTTGATAAACTCATATACAACAGGTTTATCTCCAATAATATTAGAACATATACTAGATGCTACAGTAGCTAGAAAAGCTAAGGGTGGTAATATATATGGTGGAGAAATAGGAATACCAACATCAAGAGATGGAAAAGTTCTTCCATGTGGTATATTTGGAAGATGGGAGAGTAAGTAATGGTAAAAGTTATATATGAAGATAACCATCTATTAGTTGTAGAAAAGCCTGTGAATATACTATCACAAGGTGATGACACTAATGATAAGGATATGGTTAACCTTCTTAAAAACTATGTAAAGGAAAAATATAATAAACCAGGAAATGTGTTTATTGGATTAGTACATAGATTGGATAGACCAGTAGGTGGAGTAATGGTATTTGCTAAAACTTCAAAAGCAGCATCTAGATTATCAGAACAAGTTAGAAACAAAAGTTTTAAAAAAACATATAGAGCTGTTATACATGGAGCTATGAATAAAAAAGAAGATACTTTAAAAGATTATCTTTATAAAAATAAAAAAACTAATATGGTCAGTGTTGTAAATAAGAATCATAAAGATTCTAAAAATGCTGAATTAAATTATGAGACTTTACAAGTTAAAAATAATTTTAGTTTGGTTCAAATAGATTTGAAAACTGGAAGACCACATCAAATAAGAGTTCAATTTGCAAGTAGGAAACATCCTTTATTTGGGGATCAAAGATATGGTCAAAATGTAAATAAAATTGGGCAACAAATTGCACTATGGTCTTATAAAATAGAAATAGATCATCCTACAACAAAAGAAAAAATGGAGTTTATTTGTGAGCCACCAAAAGAACTTCCATGGAATTTGTTTGATAAATAAAAGGGCTTTATAAAATTTATTTTGTGTACTACATAAAGACAGAATAATTATTCTGTCTTTATGTTTATATATTTAAAAATAAACTTTATAGATGCTCTATTTTTATTTTAAGATATGAAGTTTAAAAATAATAATATATTTGATAAGTAATATAAATATTGATTAAACTATTATAGTATAATAGTTTAATCAAATAATAAAAACTTTAGTATGTAAATGAGGAATTAAGTATGAATAATTATGTGGGATTTTATATTGAAGAACCTGTTGGAAACAATGTTTTTTCTTATGATGAAAGAGAAAATAAGAAGATATTTATTCCAAAACTAATAAAAGGAACTTTAAATGATGTTGTTTTAGGTGAAAATATTGTATTTAATGAGATTGATGAAGGTAATGAAATAAAGGCTAAAGGCTTAAAAAACATGGTTCACTGTAATATAGGTGATAAGGATGTATATGTTTTTGATAATCACAATCATGCACTTTATTTTTGGATGAAAAGTCTTAATCTAAATCATTTTACTAAGGGATGCAAATTAATTCATGTAGATCAACATAAGGATATGAGAGAACCTATAAATTATGATGTAGATTTATATAATATGAAAGATGTATTTAGATATACAAATAAAGTTTTAAATGTGGGTAACTTTATAAAGCCGGCTTTAAAATATGGTATTTTTTCTGAGGTTATAATAATAGATAGTTCATATGGATTTGATATAAATATAGATGGAGAATATATACTAGATATAGATTTAGATATATTCTCAAAAGATATGGATTATATACCTTATGACTTAAGGTTAAATAAAATAAAAGACCTTATAAAAGGTGCGAAAGTTATAACCATAGCTACCAGTCCTTACTTTATAGAGCAAGACTATGCTATAAAAGTATTAAAAGAATTATTTAATTATGATATAATAGAATAGTTAATTATTTATACTATAGTATAAGTTAGAAATTTAAGTAATTTATATTATAAAAAAGAGATAAATTTTAGGAGGATTCAAACATGAGTTTATTTACTGAATGGAGATCTTTAAGTGAAAACCATGACAGCCAAGAAGCTGAAATAAAGTTCTGGGAAGAGTACTTAAAGGTAGAGACAACTATATACAATGAAATATTAAACGACAAAATAGAAGTATTAGAAGGAACTGTAGCTGAGTTAGCTGAAAAATTCAATACTTCAAATGAATACATAATGGGATTCTTAGATGGAATAAGTGAAAGCTTACAAGAAGATATAGATTTAGAATCTATAGAAGCTGACACTAAGGTTACTGTTAAAATAGATTTCGAAAAATTATTCTACAACATGGTAGCTGTAGAAGCACACTGGTTACATACTTTACCAGGTTGGGAAGGAATATTATCTGTAGAGAAGAGAAAAGAATTAACTAAGGCTTTCAAAAACTCTAAGACTATAGTTAAAGAAGACAAAGTAGGAAGAAACGATGCTTGTCCATGTGGAAGTGGTAAAAAATATAAGAAGTGTTGTGGAAAATAATTTGAATATAATGGAATAAATAAGGGTATTCTCATTGAAGTATTAAGAAATAATATCTTAGTAATTCAACTGAGAAGTACCCTTTTAGTTTTTGCATATAAGTGAAATATCTCTAGCAATTTTAGAGGCTAATTCAGCATTAATATAAAGTTGTTTTATGTGGGAATTTTCATCGCTGTCTACAATAAGATTTGAATTTATTATCAAAAAACCACCATCAAGATTTAAGTCCTTTTTTATTTTAAAAATTTTTGAAATTTCAGATGTAGAATTTATTTTATATTTTGCAGCTTTGTTATTTAAAACTATTATATTGTGAGACTCTAAGTAATTTAATGTAATGTCTAAATCCATATCAGTGTTTACTTTATTAGATATAATAAAAATTTCATTAGAACATAGTTTTTGTAAATCAGATGGAACTTGTATCTGATTATAGTTTGTTTTAAAAATTCCATTTATCTTATTAGTAAGAAGTACATTTATATTTGCTAGGTTAGCTATTGTTATAGCAGAAGATAGTGTTGTAGTACATGTTAAACTATGAGATATAGCAAATGGTAAATCAGTTATACTTGCTGATTGAGTTTTACTGTTAGTTAATAAAATATTAAGTTCTTCTTCAGTAAGTCCAACTTTTAATATTCCATTTATAATTGCAGTTGTAGCAGGTATAGCCCCATTATTTCTTATAATTTCACAAATTTTATTTGAAACTTCTATATTCTTAGGGTAATTAGTAGTATTGATGATTGAATGAGACTCTAAGGCTACAACTGGGTAGCCAAAAGAGATTGATTTTTGAACTTCAGGATGTATGTTTAAATATTTTTCTAACATAATGATAGCTCCTTTAATGTTTCTTCTAAGTTAATTCCATCCGATGAAATAAATTTATCTTTTCCTATTTTTATAAATACACGCTTTACTCCTTTATTTAAAAAATAGTTGCAACATCTAGATATATCATCTTCATTATAAATTTTTATATCTGATAGTATCTCAGCTTCACTTTGACTTAATTTTATAAAATCAAATCTTTCAACCATATTTTTAACTTTAATACACTTTGAAGAAGATACAGTGTCTATTAAAATTGGAATATGAGAGTAGAATTTTGTTATAAAGTCTATAGTTTTTTCTGGTAAATTTGTATCTAGTATAATAGCAATAGAATCGCTTATAGCTGAATGCTTTGAATTAATAAAATTAACATCGATTTTCTCTGTAATATCCATATGAGATATAGCAAGTTGCATATCATTTAAATTATTGAATATTGATATATATATTGATGTTGAATCATCACTTGATATATAGCAATCATCTACATCTATACCATAACTTTTACACTCTGATAAAATTGTATTACCATACAAATCATTTCCAATTGCAGATATAAGTTTTGTATTAAATCCTAATTTACGAATATATTCAGCTAAATTCATACCAGCGCCACCTACAGATAGGTTTATCTTTCCAGGATTCGAATCAAACATTACTAGTTTATTGTTTGACATCCCTTCAATATCTATACTAGAACCTCCAATTATAGTGATATAGTTTTCTTTTTTTATTATGTATCCTTTTCCCTTAATGTAACCCTTTTTCATGAGATTTGTTATATGTACAGCAACGGAAGACCTAGTTATAGAAAGTATGGATGCAAGTTCTTTTTGAGATATTAATGGATTTTTTTTTAAGATACTTAAAATTTCTTTTTCTCTGTCAGTCATATTATCACCCCAAATAGATAATTACTTATTTTTATAAGTATTGGTTTCAAAATATGTTATCACCATATTTTCTATTTTTCAACAATAAAATGTTTTATATTCATCAATAAGGAACAAAAAACATTGATGGACATATTATAAAGTAAGATAAATTTTGCTTGGGAGGACAGTCATGAAAATAGGGGATATAGTAGCGAGAAAGTCATATAATAAAGATATTATATTTAAGATAGTTGGGTTTAATATAGATGAAAATAATAAAAAAATAGCTGTATTAAAAGGGGTTGCATTTAGGGTTTTAGCAGATGCATATTTAGAAGATCTAGAAATTGTACAGATGCCTGATATGAATGATATTTTAATAGATAGAAATGTAGAAAATTTATTATATAGATCAGTGAAAAAGGCTAGAGAAAGACAAAAGAAAAATATGAGGGGATTACCAAAAGCTCAATCAAATACTAATATGTATGGAATGCCAGGTAAAGTACTTCAAATAGATGGAGATAAAGAATATTTAAAGATATGCCTAGATGTATACACTCAATTAGGAATACCAGCTGTTGGAGTTTCTATATCTGAAGCAAACCAATATAAAGAAGTAAGAAGTCTTTTAGAAAAGCATAATCCAGATATATTGGTAATTACAGGTCACGATGCACTTACATCAAAAAAAGGAAATATAAAGGACTTAAGTAATTATAGAAATTCATTAAACTTTATAAAAGCTGTTAAAGAAGCCAGAAAGTGGGAACCAAATGTGGATAATCTTGTAATATTTGCAGGAGCGTGTCAGTCAAATTATGAACAAATAATAAAATCAGGTGCTAACTATGCAAGTTCACCAGGTAGAATAATGATTCATGCTCTAGACCCAGTATTTATAGTAGAAAAAATAGCCTGCTCTAGAATAGATGTTGTTGTACCAATCGATGAAGTTATAGAACAGACAGTCACTGGATATAAAGGAATTGGTGGTTCAGAAACAAGAGGAAAATTTAGATGGGCTATGCCAAAAACAATTTTATACTAAAAAAAACAATATTATACTGTATTCTTAAAAAATACTATTGACTTTTTATTAAAAAATATATAAAATTATTAGTTTAAACGTTTGACAATTAAATAAAAACATGGTATTATGTAAACATACAAACGTTTAAAGAAGGTGATATTGTGGCTACTGTTCAAACTTTAGATAAGATAAGATAAGATCAAGTTTGGAAAGACATTTAGGAAAGAGGATAATACTAAAGGCTAACAAGGGGAGAAAACAAGTTATAACAAGAAAGGGAGTACTTGAAAAAGTTTATCCTAGTGTATTTGTTGTAAGATTAGACGACAGTCAAAATGGATACTCAAGAGTATCTTATAGTTATTCAGATTTATTAACAGCTAATGTTAAGTTACAAGTGTATAAAGGTAGAGAGAAAGATAAATTAAACGCAAGTTAAAATTATACCTATTAAAAATAGGTGTAATTTTTTTTTTGTCTTATAAATATAAATATAGTGTGATAACTTATATTTTTTATATACAAGGGGGACAAATATGGAACTAATAAAAGATGTTATAAAGATTGACAATAGAATGGACTTTGGAAAATTTCAAACATTTATAGAGTTAGAGGCAGTAGTGCCAGATAAAAAATCAGATGTGTATGACATTGTAAAAACAGAGGGGTACATAGCTCTGAAAAAAATAGAAATTGCAGATGGGAAAGTAGTGTGTAGAGGTAGTTTTAATTATAATGTGATTTATATAGCTGATGATAAGAATACTATTTCAAATGTAGATGGTAAAATTGACATAAATGAGGTAATAGACAAAGATAATGTTACTCAAGACATGGAGTATATGTTATACCCTGAAATAGAACATGTTGATTGTACAATAATGAATGAGAGAAAGATTAGAATAGGAGCTTTGATCAATATAAAAGGTAGCCTATTTGAAAAGAAAAGACTAGATATAGTAAAAGATGTATCTCAAGTAGAGGGAATACAAAAAAGTAGAAAAGAAGTTAGTTATCAAGATATAGTGGGTATAGAAAAATCAGAGAGTGTTATAAGAGATACAATAACTATAAATACAGAGGAAGTACAATCAATTATAAGTGTGAATCCATATGTAAGAATAAAAGAAAGTAGAGTTAGTGATAATAAGGTTATAATTGGTGGTGTACTAGATATAAATCCTCTTGCATGCACTTATGATGGAGAGCTTGTAGAACTAGATAAAGTAGATATTGATTTTACTCAATTTATAGAGGTTCCTGGGGTTTGTGATGGTATGAATGAAGAAACATTACTATCTATAAATGATTTTAATTATATATTTAAGCAAAATGGTGATAGCAATACTGGTATATTAGAAATTGATTGTACTATAAGTAGTAAAGTAAAAGTGACAGATGAAGTTGCACGAGAAGTATTACAAGATGCATACTCACCACAAAAAGTACTTAAGTTTGATCATAGATTAATAGAACTAAACAAAGTATTAGCTAGTGATACAGAAAGTTTTGTAGTTAGGGATACTATAAAAAATGATAATGAAGATATACAAATAAAAGATATTGTAAGTGTTTGCCCATCAATTTCAATCGAAAATGCATATATGGAAGATGGTAAAAGCATAATACAAGGTATAATAAAAATGGATATACTATATGTTCCTGTAGAAGGATTAAAAATCGTATATAAAATAAGTGAAGAAATACCGTTTGAACACGATGTTGAAGTTGATGGTTTATCAGATACTTCGTCTGTATTCAATACAGTATGCATAGAAAAAGTAGAAGTTGATTTAAATAGAGACCAAATAGATGTGTCTGTTAAAGTTAACAGATTCATAGAAGTAATAGATAAAAAATCAGAAAGTTTTATAATAAAAGGTGAAGATTGCGGAGATTATGATTTATCAAAGGCACCAAGCATTATAGTTTATATATGTAAAGAAGGGGATAGTCTTTGGAATATAGCTAAAAAATATAATACAACAGAAGAAGAAATTTCTGAACTTAATGATTTAAAAGATGATGATATATTAAAACCAGGAAAATGCTTAATATTAGAGAAGAAAGTAGTTATGGTTGATTAATATTATATAAAAATAAAATAATAGGGTGTTATAATGCCCTATTATTTTATTTTTTGTAGTATAATATTTATAAATAGGAATGCATTATACGATATATAAAGGAGGCTAAAATGAATTCTATAGAATTAAAGAGCAGGGCAAAAATAAATTTATCAATAGATGTCCTAGGTAAAAGACAGGATGGATATCATTTAGTCGAAATGATAATGCAGACAATAGACCTGTACGACATCATAAAAATTAAAGAAGTTAATAATAATGACATAATAATAAACAGTAATAGCTCAGATATTCCATTAGATGGAGATAATATAGTTTATAAAGCTGTAGATCTACTTAGACGTACTTTTTCTATAGAAAAGGGAGTTGAAATTTTTATAGAAAAGAATATACCTATAGCAGCAGGAATGGCTGGAGGTAGCTCTAACGCAGCAGCAGTATTAGTAGGTCTTAATAAGATGTGGAATTTAAACTTATCGGATAAAAAATTACAAGAACTTGGATTTAAATTAGGAGCGGATGTACCTTTTTGTATAGTAGGAAATGCGGCTTTAGCTAAAGGTGTCGGAGAAGAGCTTACATACATAAAAGGTTTACCTAAAGATGTTAGTATATTAGTTTGCAAGCCAGAGTTATTTGTTTCGACAAAAGAGGTATACGAGGGATTAGACTTAAGTAATATCAAAATTAGGCCTAATAATGAATACTTAATACAATGTTTAAAAAACAATGATATAGATTCTATATCAAGAAATATGGTAAATGTACTTGAAGCAGTTACCAGTAAAAATCATGCTCAAATAAAAGAAATAGAAGAAATTATGAATGAAAATAAGGCATTAGGTTCTATGATGAGCGGAAGTGGTCCTACTGTATTTGGTTTATACAAAAATAAGGAAGATGCTTTAAAAGGGAAAAAGGAATTACTGAAGAAATATAAACAAGTATATGTAGTTAATAGTAGTGAGAAAGGAGTTGAAATTAATGGATAATTTAACTAAATTAAATTTAGATGATTATAAACCATTAAGGGATGTAGTATTTGAAAACTTAAGAGAAGCTATACTAGAAGGTAACTTAAAACCAGGTCAAAGATTAATGGAAGTTCAACTTGCAGAACAATTAGGTGTTAGTAGAACACCAGTTAGAGAGGCAATAAGAAAATTAGAGCTAGAAGGTTTAGTTGTTATGCTACCAAGAAAGGGAGCATATGTAGCAAATATGTCTCTAAAAGACGTAATAGATGTATTAGAAGTAAGAGCTAGCTTAGAAGGGTTATCAGCATCTCTTGCAGCGGAAAGAATAAGTGATATAGACTTAAAAAAATTAAAGAAAATAGCAGAAGAATTTAAAGAAAGTACTATAAATTCTGATATAGAAACTTTATTAAAAAAAGATGTTGAGTTTCATGAATGTATATTTAAAGCCGCGAATAATAAAAAGCTACATCAAGTAATAAATTCTTTATGGGAACAAGTGTATAGATTTAGAGTAACATACATATCAGATTACGATTCATCTTTAAGTATAGTTGAGGAGCATCAAAATATATTAGATGCGATTGAAAAAGGGGATTGTGAATTAGCTAAAAAATATGCTACGGAACATATAGAAAATGCAGAGCATTTCATGATAGATAAAGCAGTAAATAATAAAGAGTTATAAGAGAAGGGAAACCTTCTTTTTTTATTGTATAAATTCCTCTAAAATGGAGATACTCAAAATAGTAAAATATTTAGGGGGATATAAAATATGAAAGAGAGAATAATAAAAACTAGATTGGTAATTCTAATTTTAAGTTTTATAGGCATTATTTCAATAATGTCTATATCTATAAAAGGTGAAGTTGATAAAATAGATAGTAGTACAGAAAGTTACAAAGAAAAGTTGATAAGATTTCATGTTATAGCTAACAGTGATAGTGATGAGGATCAAGAATTAAAATTAAAAGTAAGAGATGAAATTATAAGTTATTTACAACCAAAGTTGGGAAACTCAAAAAGTATAGAGGAAAGTGAAAATATAATAATCAATGAGTATGAGAATTTACACAAAATAGGCAAAGAAACGATAGAGGCTAATGGATATAGCTATGATGTTAAAGTAGGAATTGAATATAGTAACTTTCCAACAAAACAATATTCTAACGTTATTTTGCCTGCAGGAGAGTATAAGGCATTAAAAGTTGTAATAGGAAACGGTACAGGTAAAAACTGGTGGTGTGTAATGTTTCCTCCATTATGTTTTGTAGATGAAGAAAATGGAGTAATAGATGAGGCTACAGATGAAAAACTACAGTCTATATTAAGTGAAGATGAATACAAATTAATTACCACTAAAAATAAGGAAGAGGAAAGTGTTGTTAAATTTAAATTCAAGATAGTAGAAGTTATGAAGGGGATATTTTAATCATCAATCAAAAAAAGGAGTGAATTTAACTATGGATAGGTGCTATAAAATTATAGTATCTCTACTAGTTTTTATGTGCATAATTATTGGCACTAGTAAAGGTTTTGCAGAAGGGGATGATTTTGAAGATAAATCAATACCAGCTGTAAAGACAAATAAAAAAGAAGAAAGAAAGGCCGTAATAAATTTAACTAATGAAGAAATTTTATTGTTATCAAAATTGGTAACAAGTGAAGCTAGAGGAGAGAGCTATGAAGGACAGGTTGCTGTAGCAGCTGTTGTAATAAATAGAGTAAAAGATTCGAGGTTTCCAAACTCAATAGAAGATGTTATATATCAAAAAAATGCGTTTTCGGTAGTGAAAAATGGATCAATAAATATGAATCCAACTGATGAAGCATATAAAGCTGCTCAAGCAGCTTTATATGGAGAGGATCCAACTGAAAAAGCTGTATACTTTTGGAATCCAGAAATTTCTACGTGTAAATGGATTCAAAAGCTTAACCCGCATATGAGAATAGGAAATCATGTATTCGCAAAATAGTTCATTATGCATTTGAAAATAAAGAAGCCTTGCTTCTTTATTTTTTTGTTAAAATACACTATAATAATCATTTAGATAACAAATTGAATATAATTAAAAATTAATAATATAATTATTAAATAGAAGGGATAAAAATTATGGCAAAACTTAATGTAGCTTTAATATTTGGAGGAAAATCAGGAGAGCATGAAGTTTCATTATCTTCAGCAGCTTCTATATATGAAAATATAAATAAAGATAAATATAATGTATTTACGATAGGTATAACTAAAGAAGGAACATGGTTATATTATGAAGGAAACTCAGAGGATATAAAGAGTGGTAAATGGGTTGAATTAGCTAATAGAAATGTAGAAATAAATCTAGTTCCAATGGGAAATAAAGAAGTTGGCATATTATTTGAAAATGGAATAGTAAAAAAGATAGATGTATTATTCCCAGTATTACATGGACCATATGGTGAAGATGGAACCGTTCAAGGTTTATTTGAAATAAGCCAAATACCATATGTAGGTTGTGGGGTTCTTGCGTCTAGTACGGGAATGGATAAACTTATTTGTAAAACTATATACTCAGAGATTGGATTACCACAAGTTGAGTACTGTTCTACAAGTAGATGGGTATTTAATAGTAGGCAAGAAGATGAACTAGACAAAATTGAAAGTAAATTAAATTTCCCAATATTTGTTAAGCCTGCAAACTTAGGTTCTAGTGTAGGTATATCGAAAGCTACAAATAGAGAAGAACTTTTAGCTGGAATAAATGAAGCATTAATATATGATTCTAGAATCGTTTTAGAGCAAGGTATAGATGCCAGAGAAATAGAAGTTGCTGTATTAGGTAATGAAGAAGTTGAAGCATCTATAGCTGGAGAAATAAAGCCTGCTAAAGATTTTTATGATTATGAAGATAAGTATATAAATGGATCATCAACTTATGATATACCAGCTAATATAAGTGAAGATGATATGGAAAATATAAGAAGTATGGCTATAAAAGCATTTAAAGCATTAGATGGTAAAGGTCTTTCAAGAGTAGACTTCTTTATAGATAAAAATTCAGGAAAAATATTTATAAATGAGATAAACACATTACCAGGGTTTACTAATATAAGCATGTATCCTAAAATGTGGGAAGCTACAGGTTTAGGATATTCTAAACTAATAGATAAACTTATAGAACTAGCATTAGATACAAAAAAGTAAAGTAGGTGTTAATATGGATAATAGACCTATAGGTGTATTTGATTCAGGCTTAGGTGGATTAACTGTTTTAAAAGAGATTATAAAAGTTTTACCTAATGAAAATATAGTTTATTTTGGAGATACAGCAAGAGTTCCTTATGGACCTAGATCTAAGGATACTATAATTGAGTATACTTTTCAGGCAATAAACTTTTTGATATCTAAAAATGTAAAAGCTATAGTTATAGCATGTAATACGGCTACAGCGAGAAGTTTAAAAGAAGCAAAGCAAAAATATGATATACCTATTATTGGTGTAATCGAAGCAGGTGCAAGAGCTGCTGTATATTCTACAAGAGATAAGATTATAGGTGTAATAGGGACACAAGGTACTATAAGCTCCAAGTCTTATGATTTAGAAATACAAAAATTAGATAAAGATATTAAAATTGTTTCTAAGGCATGCCCTTTATTTGTTCCTATAATTGAAGAAGGGTGGTCGAATACAGAAGTAGCATACTTAACAGCGAAAGAGTATTTAAATGATCTACTAGTGGAAGGTATAGACTCATTAGTTTTAGGATGTACTCATTATCCTATATTAAAAAGAACTATAGGATCAGTTGTAGGAGATAACATTAAATTAGTGAATCCTGCAAAAGAAACTGCAAAAGATTTAGAAATTATACTAACGCAAAAAAATATACTAAGATCTAAGGATTGTAATAATTCGACATATGAGTATTATGTATCAGACATACCGGAAAAATTTGTTAGTATAGGTCAGCAGTTTTTAAAAAGAGAGATGAATGATGTAAAGAAAATAGATATACAAAAATATTAAGTTATTAAATAGTATAAACTTTAGATATAATTATATCTAAAGTTTATATTTTTAGGAGGAAAATTTACTATGGATGTAAAAATCAATATAAACACTATTCAGTATGATGAGCATAGTAAAATAGATATTATTAATGTGAATACTGTAGGAACTCTACATGAAAAAAATGATGCTACATATTTAATGTATAAAGAAGATAATGAAGGTGTAGAAATTACAACAAGCATAAAGGTTTCTAAAAAAGAAATAACCATAAAGAGATTTGGAGCAAGTAATTCAACTATGGTTTTTGAAAAAGGAAAGGTTCATACCAGTAATTATAAAACTCCATACGGTTTATTTTTAATAGAAACACATACTAAGCATTTAGATGTAGATAATAATAGTGAAAATAATTTTAAAATTGAGTTAGACTATAATTTAAAAATGAATGATATGTTTAACGGAAGAAATAAGATAACTATAAATGTAGAAAAATAAGAGATAAATAAATAGATATAAATTTTATACAAGGTAGTTAAAATACTACCTTTTATTTAATTTATTTGGTATTATTATATCTATATAATCTTTTATATCTTTAATTAAAAATGATACAAGGGTTTATGGTTTTTTTATAGAAACTACTTATAGTAAAAGTTAAAAAAATAGTAATGAGGTATAATTATGATATTTGAGAAAGTACTAAGTACTGTAAATAAATATGAATTAATACAAAAGGGTGATAAGATTGTAGTTGGATTATCTGGAGGTCCAGACTCTGTTTGTTTATTACATATTTTAAATAGGATGAAGGAGGAATGGGATTTAGAGATTTATGCAGCTCATTTGAATCATCAAATAAGAGGTATAGAGGCTCAAAAAGATGCTTTTTATATTTCTAAGCTTTGTGAAGAGTTAGGAATAACATTCTTTATAAAGTCAATAAATGTTCCTGAATATTGTGAAAAAAATGGAGTATCAATAGAAGAAGGGGCAAGACAGCTTAGATATGAAATGTTTTATGAGATAAAAAATAATACTAGAGCTAATAAGATAGCAATAGGTCATAATTTAAATGACCAAGCTGAAACTATATTAATGCGTATGATGAGAGGTACTGGTCTTCAAGGATTAAAAGGAATAGAATATATTAGAGATGGTGTTATAATTAGACCTATTTTAGATGTTGAAAGATATGATATAGAAGAGTATTGTAAACAAAATAAATTAAATCCTAGGATAGATCAAACAAACTTAGAAAGTATTTATACTAGAAATAAAATTAGATTAGAACTCATACCTTATATGAAGGATAATTTTAACTCTAATGTAATAGAATCTATAGTAAGGATGGGAAATAGCTTAAGAAGTGATAATGATTACATAGAAACTGAGGCAGTAAATAAATTTAATGAAGTATCTAATTTAAAAAGCGATAGTGTAGAACTTAAACTAAATAAATATATTAATTTACATAATTCTATTAAAGTTAGAGTTTTAAGAAATTCTATCAAGCACATATTAGGAGATACAAATTTTATAGATCAAAGGCATATAGATGATATTATTGAATTAGAAGATGAATCTAAAATTGATAAAATGATAAATTTACCAAGAGGTGTATTTGTATATAGAAAAAAAGATAGTTTAATAATAACAACTAAAGAAATTGTTATTGAAGACATAGAATTTTGCTATAATATACCTAGCAATGGATTTATCAAAGTAAAAGAAATAGGTATGGTTATCGAGACACAAGTAATAAGTGTAGATAAATATAAAATGAGTAAATCAGATAAATCATGCAAATGGTTTGATTTTAATAAAATAAAAGGGGGTATAGTTGTAAGAAACAGAAAAGCAGGAGATAAAATTAAACTTTCTGGAGGAAGTAAAAAAATTAAAGATTTATTTATTGACATAAAAGTGCCAAAAGAGGATAGAAGTAAAATTCCTGTAATTGCCGATCAGCAAGGAATACTAAGTGTTGGTGATTTAAGACACAGCGAAAATTATAAAATCGATTCAGATACAAAAGAAGTCTTAAAGGTTAGCTTTAAGAAACTATAGAATAAAAACAACTTATGAAAGGAGGGCTTCTTTTGAACAAACTTTTAAAAGGAGCAGGTTTCTATCTGCTAATATTTATAATCATAGTAGGTATAGTTCAATTTTCTGGTTCACCAACTGAAGAAGTAGAACAACTAAATTTCTCTCAAGTTTACCAGGAGTTAACTGACGAAAACATATTAAGCTTACACTTTATAGATCAAACTGCAGTAGAAGGAACTATAAAAGATACAAATAAGAAGTTTACATCATACATACCTGAGGAAATAATGGGGGATAAATTTGCTGACACAGTACTACAACAAGCAATGGATGGCAAATTAGTTGTTGGAGGAGAAGCAAAACCATCAACACCATGGTTTGTTGATATGCTACCAAGTGTACTTATATTATTCCTGATGTTAATTTTCTGGTTTATATTTATGAATCAGTCTCAAGGTGGAGGCGGAAAAGTTATGAGCTTTGGTAAATCAAAAGCTAAAGTTCATAAAGATGACGAAAAAACAAGAGTAACATTTAAGGATGTAGCAGGACTAACAGAAGAAAAAGAAGATTTACAAGAAGTTGTAGACTTCCTAAAAAATCCAAAAAGATATATAGACCTAGGTGCTAGAATACCAAAAGGTATACTTATGGTGGGTCCTCCTGGTACAGGTAAGACATATTTATCAAGAGCTGTTGCTGGAGAAGCTGGTGTACCATTCTTTAGTATAAGTGGTTCTGATTTTGTTGAAATGTTTGTTGGGGTAGGAGCTTCAAGAGTTAGAGATCTATTTGAACAAGCAAAGAAAAATTCTCCAGCTATAATATTTATAGATGAAATAGATGCTGTTGGTAGAAAAAGAGGAGCAGGTCTTGGCGGAGGCCATGATGAAAGAGAGCAAACTTTAAATCAATTACTAGTTGAAATGGATGGATTTGGTGTTAATCAAGGTATAATTATAATGGCAGCAACAAATAGACCAGATATATTAGACCCAGCGTTACTTAGACCAGGTAGATTTGATAGAGAAATTGTTGTTGGAGCACCAGATGTTAAAGGTAGAGAGGCGATATTCAAAGTTCACTCTAAGAACAAACCATTGTCAGAAGATGTTAAGCCAGATGTTTTAGCAAGAAGAACACCAGGATTTACACCTGCTGATATAGAAAATATAATGAATGAAGCAGCAATATTAACTGCTAGAAGAAGAGATAAAAAGATTCATATGGAAACTATAGAAGAAGCTATAACAAAAGTTATGGTTGGTGTAGCCAAAAAATCTAGAGTTATAAGTGAGAAAGATAGAAAACTTACAGCTTATCATGAAGCAGGTCATGCAATATGTATGCATGTACTAGAAAATGTAAGTCCAGTTCATCAAGTTACAATAATACCTAGAGGTAGAGCTGGAGGATTTACAGAACCTCTTCCAAAAGAAGATCAAATGTATGGTACAAAGTTAGAGATGGAAGAAACAATTGTAATGGCTCTAGGTGGTAGAGTTGCTGAAGAATTAGTTATGGAAGATATATCAACTGGAGCTTCTAATGACTTAGAAAGAGTAACTTCTATAGCAAGAGGAATGGTTACTAAATATGGTATGAGTTCAAAACTTGGACCTATGGTATTTGGAGATAATGATGATGAAGTATTCCTAGGAAATAGTTTCGCAACTAAGAGAAATTATTCTGAAGAGGTTGCTTCTGAAATAGATAAAGAAATAAGACGTATTGTTGATAAAGCATATAGAGAATGTAGACATATACTACAAGAAAACATGAAGAAGTTAGATTATGTTGCAAAAGCTTTATTAGTATATGAAACTCTAGATTCAGATCAATTTATTAAAGCATTTAATGAAGAATTACCTTTAGATGTTGATTCAGCTAGTGAAGGTGCTTCAAAAGTAAGTAAAGAAGATGCTATAACTGAGGAATATAATGTTATAGAAGAATCTAAAGATATGAAAGATGATAATGTAATAGAATTGAGAAGAGATTTTAAAAATGATGATAAAGAATAAAAAGAACCCTATATAGGGTTCTTTTTTGTAAAATATAAGTGATGAGGTGTGAAATGAGAGAAAAAGTTATAAATATAATTTTGGATAATGATAAAGAGTTTATATCAGGTGAAGAAATATCAAAACAGTTAGGTATATCGAGAAGCGCTGTATGGAAGCATATTAAATCATTAAAAGCAGAAGGATATGATATAGAATCGATTAATAAAAAAGGATACAGACTCAAAGAAAAGCCTAAAGATTTATTGAGTTCTCAAAATATAGTTCATGGGTTAGATACAAGATTTATAGGTAAAAATATTATACATTTTGAAACTATAGATTCTACAAATACCTATGCAAAGAAAATAGCCTCAGAAGAAATTGACGGAACTGTAGTAATAAGTGAAGAACAAAGTAAAGGTAGAGGTAGGTTAGGTAGAATATGGGATTCTAAAGCATATGAGGGAATATGGATGAGTATAATATTAAAGCCGAATGTATTACCTTATAAAGCACCTTTTATAACGATTTTAGCTGGAAGTTGTATTGCAAAAGCATTAAATAATTTAGGTGTAACCGTAGGAATAAAGTGGCCTAATGATATAATATTAAATGGGAAAAAGCTTTGTGGTATATTAACTGAGTTATCAGCTGAAATAGAAAGGGTTAACTATGTTATTTTAGGAATAGGTATGAATATAAAAAACTTAAGCTTTCCCAATGAAATAGAAAATATAGCAACATCTTTATATAAAGAAGGATATAAGGTATCGAGGGTTGATATTGTAAGAGAAATATTGTGTGAGTTAGAAAAATACTATACTGAGTATATAGTTGATGGAAATAGCAAAAATATAATTGAATTATATAAAAACTACTCAGTTGTTTTAAATAAAAAAATATATATAATAAAAAATGATGAAAAAGAACTTGTTGAATGCATTGATATAAATTCAGAAGGTAACTTAGTTATTAAAAAGCAAGATGGCACTATTACTGAAGCAATTTCGGGCGAAATTTCGATAAGAGGTGAGCATGGATATGTATAATAACATACTAGATATAAAAGGATTGAAAGTAGGACAGGTTGAAGATGAAAATGGATTAACGGGTTGTACTGTTGTAATTTGTGAAAAGGGTGCGGTATGTGGTGTTGATGTAAGAGGAGCAGCACCGGGTACTAGAGAAACGGATTTATTAGATCCGGTAAATTTAATACAAAAAGTACATGCTGTAGTTCTTTCGGGTGGGTCTGCATTTGGTTTAGAGTCAACCTGTGGAGTTAGTGAATACTTAGAAGAAAGGAATATAGGATTTGACGTTGGAGTTGCTAAAGTACCTATAGTAGTAGGTGCGGTATTATTTGATCTAGCAACAGGAGATCCTAAATGTAGGCCTGATAAAAAAATGGGTTACAAAGCTTGTGAAATGGCAAGTGATGTTGTTTTAAATCAAGGGAATTATGGAGCTGGGTGTGGAGCTACAGTAGGAAAGATAAAGGGACCTGAATATGCTATGAAAGGTGGAATAGGAAGCTATTCTATAAAGCTAGAAAATGGACTGGTTGTTTCAGCTCTGATTGCAGTTAATGCATTTGGAGATGTATATGAAAATGGTGAAGTAATAGCTGGTGTTTTAAATGATTCTAAAACCAGAGTATTAAATAGTTATGAACTAATGAAACAAGGGATAAGTAAAGGTGGGTTTAGTATAGATAACACAACTATAGGTATAGTAGCTACTAACGCAAAACTAGATAAGGCTGGATGTAAGAAGATATCTCAAATGGCTCATGATGGTTATGCAAAAGCGATATTTCCTATACATACATCTCATGATGGAGATACTATATTCACAATGGCAACAGGAGAAATTGAAACTGATATAACTCTATTAGGTTCTCTTGCTGTAGAAGTGGTTGAAAAGAGTATTATAAATGCTATAAAAAATGCTTCGGGTGTAAAAAATATATTATCATATAAAGATATGCCGATATTACAAGTTTAGTTGACAATGCTATATCACATTGATAAAATTATTGTGTTACAGCTGGCATCCTAATTAGGAGCCTGACTAATATCAAGAGAAGATATTCAGTAAAAACTTAAAAAATTAGAAGTCCGGCATCTTTATGAGCTGGAACGGAGGTGTATTTTATGATGAACTCACAAGCATCAGCAAGAAAGAAAGTAAATGTTAAAAGAATGACTATTATAAGTCTGCTTTCGGCAATATCGATTATGCTATCGATGATTCCCTTAGGGTACATACAAATAGGTCCCTTAGCAATAACTACAATGTGTATACCTGTTATAATAGGTGGAATTATAGAAGGGCCTATAGTAGGAGCTACGGTAGGACTTATATTTGGTCTTACTAGTATGTTTAGAGCAATGGCAGGTATGGCAGGAATTACAGGATTTGTATTTATAAATCCATTAGTTTCGGTATTGCCAAGGATTTTTATTGGTTTAGTAGGATGTTACTCTTTTAGGCTATCTATGAAACTAATAAAAAATACTTATGTATCAGGTTTGATAGCAGGAGCTATGGCATCTATTACTAATACAATTGGAGTATTAGGAATGATATATGTGCTTTATGCAGCAGAGTATGCAAAAGCTTTAGGGCAAAGTGCAGGAGCAGCTAAAACACTTTTACTAGGAATAGCTACAACTAATGGTATAGCAGAAGCCTTAGGTGGAGCTTTAGTTGTATCGGCTGTAGTTGCTGTACTTAAAAAAAGCAAAAAATAGAAAGAAGGTTAATATAAATGCTTTTAGTATTCGACGTTGGAAATACCAATATGGTATTAGGTATATATAAAGACAAAGAATTAGTTAAGGATTGGAGAATAAACACAGATAAAGAAAAAACATCTGATGAATATGGTATATTAATTAGTAGTTTATTTAAATATGAAAATATTGATATGAATGAAATTAAGGATGTTATAATATCTTCGGTTGTACCTAATGTAATGCATTCTCTTGAAAATTTTTGTATAAAATACTGTAACAAACAACCATTGATAGTAGGACCAGGAATAAAAACTGGATTAAATATAAAATATGATAACCCTAAGCAAGTTGGAGCAGATAGAATTGTAAATGCTGTTGCTGGCATAGAAAAATATGGTTATCCACTAATATTGGTTGATTTTGGTACTGCAACGACGTTCTGTGCCATATCAGATAAAGGTGAGTACTTAGGAGGAACAATTGCTCCTGGTATAAAAATATCTAGTGAAGCTCTATTCCAAAGAGCATCAAAATTACCTAGAGTCGAGTTACTAAAGCCTGGAACATCAATATGTAAGACTACAGTTTCAGCGATGCAATCTGGGATAATATATGGATATGTAGGTTTAGTAGATAAAATAATATCTATGATGAAAGATGAGTTAAACTGTGGACCAGTAAGAGTGGTTGCTACAGGAGGTCTTGCGCCTTTAATAGCATCTGAAACTAATAGTATAGATAATGTAGATAAATTTTTAACTCTAGAAGGTTTAAGGGTTATATATGAAAAAAATAAAGAATAAAATATTTAGATAGGAATTGGAGCAAAAATCCAGTTCCTTTTTTATGATAATATATATATACTTATTTGAATAGATACTATGTGAATTGTATATTAATTTAATCAAATGAACACAATCATAATGAAAAATGGTATAATTGAAAAGTTTATAATTATATATTTGTGGTAAAGAAATAATGATTTAAAATATAGAAAACTATGAAGGAGAGACAAAATGAAAATAGGGAATGTCGAGTTAAAAAATAAAGTATTCCTATCACCTATGGCAGGCGTTACAGACCTTCCTTTTAGGCTAATATGTAAGGAACAAAACTGTGGTATGTTGTATACTGAGATGATAAATGCGAAAGCTTTATGTTATGATGATGAAAATACAAAGAAAATGTTAAAGATAGAAGAAGAAGAACATCCTATTGCAGTTCAGATATTTGGGTCGGACCCAGAATTTATGGGAAGAGCAGCACAAATAATGAATGAATATCCAAATGAAATATTAGATATAAATATGGGATGTCCAGCGCCTAAGGTAGTTAAAAATGGTGATGGATCTGCGCTTATGAAAAATCCTAAGTTAGCAGAACAAGTTTTAAAATCTGTTGTAAAAAACTCAACAAAACCTGTTACTTTAAAAATAAGAAAAGGTTGGGATGATAGCAGTGTAAATGCTGTAGAAATAGCAAAAATAGCAGAAGCGAGTGGAATAAGCGCATTAGCTATACATGGAAGAACTAGAGAACAGTATTATTCAGGTAAAGCTGATTGGGATATAATTGCAGAAATAAAGAATGCAATTAACATACCTGTTATAGGAAATGGAGATGTTTTTACTGTAGAAGATGCTCAGAACATGCTAGAAAAAACAAAGTGTGATGCTATAATGATAGGTAGAGGGGCTCAAGGTAATCCATGGATATTTAAAAGAATTAATCACTATATGCAGACTGGAGAGATATTACCAGAACCTACACTAGAAGAAAAAATAAATACAGCTAAGAAACATTTAAATCTTGCAGTTGAAGAACATGGAGAGTATGTAGCTGTAAGGGAAATGAGAAAGCATATAGCGTGGTATCTAAAAGGTTTAAAAGGTTCAGCTAAAGTGAGAGATGAAATCAATAAAATAACAAGTTATGAAGATGTTATAAGAAGGCTTGATGAGTACATGGAAGATGCCTTGACATTAGTATAATAGTGACTTATAATATACCGCATAATAAAGTAGATATAAAGAATTTTAAAATAAATGGAAATTCTTAATTTAACAAAGGAGTTGTGGGGTTATGGAACAAAAAAATGAAATACTTTTAACTCAAGAAGGTTATGACAAATTAGAGGAAGAAGTAGAATTACTTAAAACAGTTAGAAGAAAAGAAGTTGCTGAAAGAATAAAGGTAGCTATATCATTTGGAGATTTATCTGAAAATGCTGAGTATGATGAAGCAAAGAATGAGCAAGCCCAAGTTGAAGAAAGAATAATGAAGCTAGAAAATATGATAAGAAAAGCTGTTATCATAGATGAAAGTCAGATAGATCTTAATGTTGTTACTATAGGTTCTATAGTAAAAGTTAAAGATGTTGAGTTTGATGAAGAAGTTGAATATACAATAGTAGGTTCAGCTGAAGCAGATCCATATGATGGTAAAATATCAAACGAATCTCCAGTAGGAAAAGCCCTTTTAGGGAGATCAGTAGGAGAAGAAGTAGACGTTCAAGTTCCAGATGGAACAGCGAAGTTTAAAATATTAGAAATAAGAAGATAAGCTGGAGGAAGAAAAATGAATAAAGATCAACACGTTGAATTACAAGAAGATCTTAGTGAAGTTCTTCAAGTGAGAAGAGACAAACTAGCTAAGCTACAAGAAATGGGTAGAAATCCTTTCCACCAAAGTAGATATGACAGAACAAGCAATTCAATGGCTATAAAAAATAACTTCGATGAGATGGAAGGTAAGATAGTTAAGATAGCTGGTCGTATAATGAGCAAAAGAATACAAGGTAAAGCAGGATTTATAGATATACAAGATCAAGAAGGAAGAATCCAATGTTATGTTAGGTTAGATAGAATAGGTGAAGAAGAATATTCTATATTCTCTACATATGATATAGGTGATATAATCGGTCTTGAAGGTGAAGTATTCAAAACTAAAAAAGAAGAGATATCAGTAAAGGCTAATGAAGTAATTTTATTATCAAAGTCTTTACAAATACTACCAGAAAAGTATCATGGTTTAAAAGATCAAGATTTAAGATATAGACAAAGATATGTTGATTTAATAGTTAATCCAGAAGTAAAGGATGCTTTTTTAACTAGAACTAAGGCTCTTAAAGCGCTAAGATCGTTTTTAGATGAAAGAGGTTTCTTAGAAGTTGAAACTCCTATACTAAATACTATAGCTGGTGGAGCTAATGCTAGACCATTTATAACTCACCATAACACACTAGATATACCTATGTACTTAAGAATAGCTAATGAGTTATACTTAAAGAGACTTATAGTTGGTGGGTTTGATAAAGTTTATGAAATGGGAAGAATGTTTAGAAATGAAGGTATGTCTGTAAAGCATAACCCAGAATATACAGCTATGGAATTATATCAAGCATATGCAGATTATACTGACATGATGGAGATAACAGAAAGCCTTATATCTCATATGGCTGAAGTTGCTACAGGTAGCATGGTAGTAAACTATCAAGGTACAGAAATAGATTTTACACCACCATGGAGAAGAATGACTATGGAAGAATGTGTAAAGGAGTATTCTGGTGTAGATTTCTCTACAATAAATACTGATGAGGAAGCTTTAGCTGTTGCTAAAGAAAAAGGTATAGAAATAACTCCAGGAATGAGAAGAGGGGAAGTAATTAATGCTTTCTTTGAAGAGTTTGGAGAAGATAAACTAATACAACCTACATTTATAACTCATCATCCAGTTGAAATATCACCTCTTGCTAAGAGAAGTGTAGATGATCCAAGAAGAACAGATAGATTTGAAGCATTTGCAAATGGGTGGGAATTAGGTAATGCATTCTCAGAATTAAATGACCCAATTGACCAAAGAGGAAGATTTATGGATCAATTAAGAAAGAAAGAATTAGGCGATGATGAAGCTTGTGATATGGATGAAGACTTCTTAAATGCATTAGAAGTTGGTTTACCTCCTACAGGTGGATTAGGAATCGGAATAGACAGAACAATAATGTTATTAACTAACTCAACATCTATAAGAGATGTATTATTGTTCCCTACGATGAAACCGATAGAAAATAAAAAAGCAGACGAAGAATAATATTATTATATTTAAAAAGTTGTATGTCACTAAAGTGATGTACAACTTTTTTTAGAAATTTATCTAAAAAATTATACATGTCAGGTGCGCTGTAAGTATTAAAAATATTATTAAAAATTAATAAACTACAAAAACAGATATATAATATGATAAAAAATGTAAATAATAAGAGGATTAAATTGATAAAACAAGAAATTTTTAAGAAGGAAAATAGAATATTAAATTAGAATAAATAATAAAAAAATCTTGTTGGGGGTAGTTATATGTATCAAATTATTAATTGGATATGTTATATATCTGTAAGTTTTTTGGTGTTAGAAATGATGATATATTTATGTAAGGATGTAATAAAAATAAATAAAATGAGTAATAAAATAAGCCGTAGAAGTGTTGGGAAATCAAGGGTTATAGCGAGTGAACATATTTATAGTAATAAAATTGCAAAATAAATTTAAAAAAAGTATTGACCATATTAAATTTAGGTGATATAGTATTACTTGTCCTTAAGAAAAAGGAAAACGGCTTAAGAAAAAATGAAAAAAAGTCTTGACTAAGAAATAAAAACTTGGTAAGATAATTAAGTCGAAACAATGAACTTTGAAAATTAAACAGTAGGTTAATTTATATAACTAATTCTTATTTAAGAATTAAAACACAAACAACCAAGCCAGATATTCAGATAATGATTAGCTGAGCGATGGACAACTTTTATTTGAGAGTTTGATCCTGGCTCAGGATGAACGCTGGCGGCGTGCCTAACACATGCAAGTCGAGCGAACTTCTTCGGAAGTGAGCGGCGGACGGGTGAGTAACGCGTGGGTAACCTGCCCTATACACACGGATAACGTACCGAAAGGTACGCTAATACGAGATAACATATTTTTATCGCATGGTAAAAATATCAAAGCTCCGGCGGTATAGGATGGACCCGCGTCTGATTAGCTAGTTGGTAAGGTAACGGCTTACCAAGGCGACGATCAGTAGCCGACCTGAGAGGGTGATCGGCCACATTGGAACTGAGACACGGTCCAAACTCCTACGGGAGGCAGCAGTGG